>CAMYOP010000376.1:1445-2489 GCA_947260045.1 uncultured Desulfobulbaceae bacterium | reverse complement strand
GCCGGCGACAAACTGGTAAATAGATTTATTAAAATCGACAAAATATCAACAGCTCAGAGCACGGCCGGAAGTAATCCAAGACCATATCGTTTCGGATACGGATACATGGACAAGAATTTTAATTATGAGGTCGATGGAGATGAAAAGAAGGTCTATTTTGAGTTCAGTGATTATTCTACCAGCTATATCTTTTATGAGAGTCCGGAAGGATAATTATCAGAACAGATTGATAAATAAAAAATCACCATCGAACCAATGGTAATCGAAGTAAAAGAAAAAGCATATTTTAGGATAATTTTTCTTACAGTGCATTGGCTGGTTCGGAGTCTCACCCAGTGCAGTGGCTGGTTCGGAGTCTCACCAGTTTCGACCGAAATTCAGAGCCTGCCGGTTAATGATCACTTCAAGATGTTTCTGGGTTAATTCGGTTCTGCCAACATTAAATGGCAAGTAAACAAGTGTTGTTTTTGACACTGAAAAATTGATATCTGCAAGTACAGGAAATACATTTGTTTTGTTCAAAGTAGAATTGGCCAGTATGAACTGCAGGGATTGAAGTGCTTCATTTTTAGGTAGGGTTACCGGAAAGATATCTTCATGTTGTAGAGAAATGGTTGTCGGAAGTTCTTTCTGCTGTTTCAGGGTTAAGTGGGTTGAAATTTTAAGATAATCTTGTGGGCGTATTTTAAAGGCAGGACACATAAAATTCATAGGTGTAGCTTGCCACGATGGTTGAACGACCACAGGCTGATTGGTTATTTCAATGAAGTCAGCAAAAGATTCAAGTGAAACACCAGAGGTTGAAGATACCTGAAACTTCCAGAAAGGAAGAAAAAGTAAGTCGGATTCGTTATCTTTAAGCAGCTCAAAATCAACCTGACAAAACTCTTTGTCCGCAGTTTCCCAGGCTGTAATACAATTACGGCAGAACAGCACTACACTGTCACGTTCTCCTTCCAGGTTCCACCCACATTTTGGACATAGAGTCGACATAAAGTGTGGCTGCCATATTGGGCTGTTTGCTATTGGGGTATTGAAAAAAGT
>CAMYOP010000376.1:0-1357 GCA_947260045.1 uncultured Desulfobulbaceae bacterium | reverse complement strand
TCGTTGATTGTTAATGGCAGGTAGATATAGCTTGTAGCTTCGCCTATAAATGCTCTGTATTTTTCTCCAGATCTGGCGACCGATGAAAGAATGTCATCAAATGGGACAGTTGGCTTGAGATATTTTCCATGTAACTTCTCGGAAACAAATTGCATTTTCATGGCTTGTGGTCGAACACCAAGTGAATATGGGATATCCACAAGGTCAACAGCTCTGTGCGAGTGGTCTGCAAGACGGCTATCAATACGCATACCGTTGCATATGAAGATTGATCCCTTAAAATGCAGGTATGGTGCGTAATATGTGGTTGCTCCAGTATTGCTGCTTAGCAATGTGAGGTGGAGGATATCAGAGTTTGCAAGAAAACTGTTTACACCGCAATATGGACAATTGATTAGATGGTCTGTATCTACAAGTTCGACTGGGCCACCACATTGCGGACATTCCTGTTCAATGTGTAATGACATAAATTTATACTATTTTTTCTCCACATTGATTACAAAACTGGGCACCTGTTATATTTTCTGCATTACAGGATGGGCAGAGAGAAGGTAAAGGCTTTGTATCGGCTGCCTGCCCACATTTAGAGCAGAAATTTGCAGTTGGACCAAGATTTTTTCCGCATTGTGTACATTGATTATATACAACCTGCTGATGACCACAGTGTGGGCAGAACCTTGCGTCTGTTGGAACCATAAGTTTGCAGTCAGGGCACTGACTTTTATTTTCAGGTGTTTCAGTTGATAGAGAATTCTGTTGTTGCAGTGATGTGGCAAACATCGACGGCATCATGAATCCTAAACCCATACCTAGCCCTGATCCTGCATCACCTGAAGATTCTGATGCTTTTTCCATTGCTGATGCTGCTTTCAGTTTTACAAGTCTGTCAAGATCATTAATGATCCCGAGCCGGCTGCGATCATCTATAGTTTTCTGAACTTCAGCCGGTGGTGTAATCGATGTTATATAAAGCTGGCTGAGAGAAAGACCAAAATGGCTGAAGTCTTTCTGAAGTTTCGCCTGAAGTCCTTCTGAAAGCTCATCATACCTCCCTGGCAAATTGAGAATGGTGTCGAGCTTTTCACCTAAATAGTCATTAAATCGTGAAACGATAACACGTTTCAGGTAATCTTCTATTTCCGATGTAGTGAATCGGTTCATAGTTCCTACCAACGTGTTTATAAATAAGACAGGTTGGGTAACTTGAATATTAAATACACCATGTGCGCGTAATCTGATAAGGCCAAGTTCGGAATCTCTGAATGCCACAGGGTCCCTGGTACCCCATTTCAGATTTGGGAATATTTTAAGATTAATAAAATATACTTCAGCTCTCAATGGGCTGGTCATAGCCCAT
>CAMYOP010000375.1 GCA_947260045.1 uncultured Desulfobulbaceae bacterium | reverse complement strand
CTGGACCGACGCACCCCGAATCCGGTGTACTTTGGCGTCGTCGTGAGCGCGGCGGCGTGACCAGCAGTGAAGATTTCACTTAAGCGGCTGTCCAGAAATCGAGGTCCAGTTCTATTTGAGATGGATGAATGAAAAAGCACTTTTCTGTAGCCATATTGGTAAAGGGATTTAGCGGACTGGTTGCCCAGATACTCCTTTTAAGGGAGCTTCTGATTGTTTTTTCAGGCAATGAACTCAGCATCGGCATTATTCTGGCCAACTGGCTTATTCTTGGGGCTTTTGGATCTTACGTTCTTGGTAGGAGGGCCGAGAGATCCAAATATACGCTTGAAGCATTTACTGTTATTACAATTCTTTTTTCCTTATCGCTGCTCATAGCAATTTACCTGACACGCATCCTGAAAGTAGCAATGGGCATTTCCATTGGTGAAAGCATCGGATTTTTGCCAATGTTATTCTCCTCGCTTCTTGTCCTTTCTGCCGTAAGCATACTTCAAGGCGCATTATTTACTTACAGTTGCCGGATTTATTCCCTGTTTTCCAGCCCGGGTGCATCTTCTGTCGGCAGGGTTTATGTGTATGAAACTGTGGGCACAATTATCGGCGGAATTGCCTGCACCTATCTCCTGATTCCCTATTTCAATAGTTTTCAGGCAGTCACTGGGCTCGCTTTGTTGAACTTTGTAGTATGCCTTGTTTTGCTTGCCCCTTCCTGGGAAAAAGGATTATTTCAAAAAACAGTTCTGGCTGTCTTGAGTGTGCTTATCTTATTTTCAGGCTATTCGCTTCTTGCCGGTCAGGCGGACAAACTGCATCAGTATTCAATTAAAGCGCAATGGAAAAAACAGAATGTCGTTCATTACCAGAACTCCCAATACGGTAATATATGCGTTATAGAAAATGAGGGCCAATATAGTTTCTTTCTCGACGGTATTCCAAATCTCATAACACCTATTCCGGACATACCATCCCTTGAAGAGTTTGTTCATCTTCCGCTTCTTGCCCATCCTGAACCGGAAAATCTCCTCATCTTGAGTGGAGGGGCAGGCGGCATGATAAACGAGGCACTAAAACATCCATCGATAGAAGCCATTGAATATGCAGAACTCGACCCATTGCTTCTTGATCTAATAAGAAAATTCCCCACATCCCTCACTGAATCTGAACTGAATGATAGAAGAGTAAAGATACAACATGTTGATGGTCGGCTGTTACTTAAGAAAACAAAGAATAAATACGACGTAATTTTTGTTGGGATTCAAGAGCCGTCTAATTTGCAAGCAAACAGGTTCTTTACAAAAGAGTTCTTTTCCCTCGTAAAGGAAAGACTGAATAAAGGGGGCATACTTGTCCTTGGATTGCCTCTGAATAAAGGGGGCATACTTGTCCTTGGATTGCCTGGCTCTTTAACTTACGTAAATGAAGAATTGCGAAATCTGAACAGCTGTATTTTCAATACCCTGAAAAGTGTCTTTTCTCATATCAGAGTAATCCCTGGTGATGGCAGGAACCTTTTCCTCTCATCGGATTCCCGGGAAATTACACAGATTGACAAAATGCAGATTATAGAAAGATTGAGTCAGCGGAATATTGCAGCAGAGGTGATTGTTCCCTGGCATATTGAGAAAAAGCTACACCCCGGATGGCAGGATTGGTTCTCTCGTTTTATTGAAGGGAGCAGTCAGAAAATCAATTCTGATTTCACACCCTTGGGACTGTTTTACAGCATCTCTCATTGGAATGCGGTATTTGCTCCTTCACTACGCGGGATTTTTAGTCAATTTGAGAGGATAAACTTAAGGAGTGTTGTTCTTCTGTTTGTCATTTTATTTCTTTTTTATTTCATTTTTCGGCCAAGAAACAGGCAATTCTTCCAGGGAGGCATCACCTTATCCATTATCACAACAGGTTTTGCCGGAATGATGTTTGACCTTATGATAATTTTTGCCTTCCAATCGATTTATGGATACGTGTTTTCATGGATCGGGATTCTGGTGGCATCTTTTATGGCAGGGGCAGCCTGTGGGGCAATGCTCATAACAACAGTTCTGGGACGAATAAAAAATTATTTTAAAGTATTTAAAATAATTGAATTGGCAATAGTCTGTTTTTCCATTGCATTCCCTTTTGTAATTCTTGCTGTGCCAAAATATCCGGGCAGCTCCGAGGCCTTCTTTTTCTTCAAGGTGCTGTTTTTAATCCTTTCATTTATAAGCGGTTTTTTAACCGGCTCGCAATTCCCTCTGGCAAATAAGTTATACTTGAAAAAGAGCAGAAATTTAAGCCAGACGGCAGGACTGCTTTATGCCGCTGACCTGCTGGGCGGGTGGTTTGGCGGAATTG
>CAMYOP010000374.1 GCA_947260045.1 uncultured Desulfobulbaceae bacterium | reverse complement strand
ACAATGTTTTTCCTTGGAACAACGACTTCCATTTGAAGAACCTCCTCTCTAGTGACAAAATACAGGGTTGGATATCTTGTGTATAGCAATGGTCATGCCACAAAGAAGAGAGGGCAGCTCAAACAAGATAAAATTTTGAAATAACAGAGATAAAATACACCATCCTGTTTTTTTGTCTTTTTTCTAACAAAAAAAAAGTTAAGAGCCTGGCCCAAACAGGACAGAGTAAAAACCAGGTTGTACCGATACGGACAGGGCTTATGAGATAAATAATATGCAGAATGATAATAAAAATTATCGTTTGAGGACTGTCAGGACGGTTTGATACTTGAAAACACCTGATGTCTGCTCAAATCGTTTGAGCTGTTGTAGTTGCCCAAGACTTCCATCCTTTTGAAGTAACCAGGTGCCATCATCAATCACAATGAACAGATTTTCACTGGTCGCATCTTCCTTTTGATAATATTTGCCTAGAGGCATATTATGGGTGAATTGAAGAGAATGGGTATAAGACGCTGGAGAAGTGAGGTTTTCAGCCACATAGTCTGCAGGTAATAAGATTTTTTTATCTGTATAGAGGCTGAGCAGGGGAATTGCCGCAAGAGTTGAACCACGGGATTTTGTTTGGTCATGGGCCAAAACAGTCACGCTCTCGCCTGGTAGATTATTGATATACTCCCCAGCCTCTTTCAGATTCATCATGCTGCTTGATTGCGTAAATGGCAGATACGCCCCATGTACCAATATGAGTGAAAACAAGACCACCACCATTACAGTGTATTGCCGGGCGAGCTTTTCTCTGAAGATTTGCAGCCCGTAACCTGCCATCAGGGTAAGGAAAGGAAAAAATGGCAGAAGATACCGACTTCTCTCCATGGAGAGGGCTAGAACCAGTACAGGAAACCAGGCCAACAGGATCATTTTCACTTCTCTTTGCTTCACCGCAAGGTAACAGCCTGCCAAAGCAAGTATGGGAACAAATAGATGGTACTGAAAGAAAAAGGTTGAAACATAGGCCTCTTTCCAGCTGGAGAGCCCCTGGTTCTGAAACGACGTCAGCAGGTGGAACTGCTCCTTAAAAACATCCGCCTTTAACCACATAAAGAGGCAGCTCGTCAATACTATTAAGCCACTTGACAAAGTGAGCTTTAACCGGCTCAAACCAAGTGTCGGGGCAAAGACAAACATTAAACAGGTTAAACAGATAAGCATTGGCCAGGCGGTAAACTTACTGAAAAGAAATATTATCCCGGACAGGGCAACTATTCCAGGCCAGATCCTGCCATCTCGTTCTCCCAGACGCAGGAGCGAATAGAAATAGAGGACAAGAAAAAACATAACATGGACATCGCTGAGATGCTGGGGCACAAGTATCAGCAAAAATGGACTGCCAAGTAATAAAAAGGCAGCATACAAACCTGTCTGCCGATTCCAGAGTCGTGTACCGATGGAACGTGTCAATACTATGGTCAGACAGAAAAGCAGGGTATTAAATACCTGGTAGACGTTGCGCGATGCTCCAAACCAACGCCTGAGAATACCATAAATAAAGGGTGATGCCGGCAAGTCTGTCCAGGCCCATATTTCATTCCCTGATCATGAGCGCTGTAAGGGTAAAAAGCAAAGGATTTGATAGAGTTTGCAGAGAAATATACCTGAGCAGAACAAACGGAATTGCCAGTAAAAGCAGAAAGGCGAGATAATAGAGGAAAAAGTCCTCCTGCGGCAGCACCCAACGCCAGCTGACCAGGGTGTTCGTATCAAATGCTCTGGCCCTGAAAAGGACAGGAAAGGAGGCAAGGCTGATAAAGGCAATAAGGAGCAGCTTCTCAAAAGAACTGCTCCATTCTTTTGACAATACTTTCTCTGTCTTCTCCTTCTGACCTGGAACTGCTGACCAAACAGGAAAAATAGTTCTAAGCTGCCTGGGTATCAATGCTGTGACCTCTCACTAGAGGACGATAATTTTGTCAGAGCGATTATTCATCTGGGCATTATGATACTGACTGCCAGATATTACCTCTGCTGGTAGGACGGAGGTGTCGACAAAAAGCTCCTGGGTACTGTGCTCACAAAAGCTCATGGAAACATTGCTTAAGGTAGCAAGACTAACAAAGCGCTTATCTGTTAGCAGCTTGGTCCCATCATCCATGGCAAATATAGTGACCAAGTGGTCACGACTACTTGCTACCTCTGTGATACCAATGATCGGCTTTAAATTATTATCTGAATTTACAAGTATTCCAAGTTTCATATTCGCCTCATTTTCAAGCTATTTTTGTCACCAGGAAATCACTCTGTCCGTATCTTCTAGAGCCTGGACAATTTTTTCATAATCGTCTTCCTGACGCAGGTCTATTTGGGTGACCTGTTGATTTGTTTCCTGCAAATCGATG
>CAMYOP010000373.1:945-2667 GCA_947260045.1 uncultured Desulfobulbaceae bacterium | reverse complement strand
AACCACCAGTGGAATCAAGGTTGTTCACTATGTAATCCTCTGTAAATATATGTATAACACCGCTCGTAAGCTTTTCTTTCAGCCCATGTCAGTTGTAACCGTTCGGCTCAATAACAAACAGGTTGATTCTTCAATTATTGATCTTGCGATCTGCTATTTTGTAATTAATATTTTTATGATTATGGCCGGAGCCTGCTTAATGGTCCTGACAGACGACCTGGACTATGTAACAGCCATGAGCAGTATAATATCATCCCTGATGAACATCGGCCCCGGGTTTGGAGATATTGGTCCCTCTGAAAATTTTGCTTTCTTTTCAGATACGGGAAAATGGTTTCTATCCTGGAATATGATGGTGGGTCGACTTGAAATGTTTTCTGCCCTGGTTATTCTGTATCCGTCCTTTTGGAAAAAATAATCACCAGGTAGAAGGTTCGGGCACTGCCAAAAATGGAGTTTCTGTCTGATCAGGCCGCTTAGCTCCAGAAAAGTTTACGAACATCTTTGAGGTTGTCGGCATTGCAGATGACGATGACTCTATCACCATCCTGGATATGAGTGCTACCGACAGCAGTTTGCCATTCCCCGTCCCGAAACACACTTCCAACAATTATATGCCCGGCAAGTTTTTTATCCAGTTTTGCTAGTGGTTTTTTCGTAACCAGGGAACCCGGGGTGGCAAGAAGGTCCACTACCTCAGCGTCAAAACCGTGCATATGCATCACTGAAAGAACCTCGGATTGCCTGATAAAGGTAAGAATTTCATTACTGGCCAGGGTTTTTTTATTCAGGACTATGTCTGAGCCACTTTTGGAGGCCAATGGTTCGTATTCTTCTTTGTTGACCAGGGAGATAGTTTTCCTCAGACTGCACATTGCGCCTTCACAGTTTACAGTCATGAGTTCTTTGGCAAGCATACAGCTCATTATATTGGTTTCGTTTTCCCCTGTTGTAGCTATGAAGGTATCCATATTAGGAAGCCCTGCTTCTTCCAGGACATCTCTGTCTGATCCATCTCCATGGAGAATTTGAGTGTCTTTTAACAAATAGGAAAGTTCTTCAGCACGTTTTTCATCTTTCTCAATCAGCTTAACCTTAACTTCTTTCCCCAAAAGTTCGGCAACTCGACTACCGACCAAGCCGCCGCCAAGTATCATCACCCTTTGCCGCATTTGCTGTTTGATTCCTGTAAGTTCAATTAACTGGGGCAGATTTTCTGTTGCTGCCATGATAAGAATTTGATCCTGCGGCAAAATTTCATCAATACCAACAGGAATAATAGTTTTGATCCCTCTGGAAATGGCAACGACCCTGAAGGGAAATTCGCGGTGGGCTTTGGAGGTCTCAATGAGATTTTTATTGGCCCAGGGAGAATCATCGCTGATTCGGGCAGCCAAAACCTTCATCTGTCCCAGGGCAACATCAATTATTTCATCTCCGGCTGTTCGCTTTATGAGGCGGACTATCTCTTGTGCGACAAGTTCCTCCGGATAAATAACCAGGTCTATTTTTAAATCTTCTCCACGTAAAATGGAGTTTTCTCCACCAAAATCCCTGGAACGGACTCTGGCAACTTTATGGGTAATGCCAAAACGATCAGCAATCATGGCAGCCATCATGTTAACGGCATCGTTATTTGTCACTGCAATGAGTAAGTCTATCGCTTTGGCATTGGCCTGGTGCCAGCAGTCAATGCTCATGGCGGTTCCTTGAATCAACCTG
>CAMYOP010000373.1:0-928 GCA_947260045.1 uncultured Desulfobulbaceae bacterium | reverse complement strand
GTAAAAGTTCGCTATCTGGCTCTATAACTGTAACAGCATGTCCTTCGTGGACCAGACGTTTTGCAAGGTATAAACCAATGCCGCCAAGACCAAGAATAAGGACTCTCTCAGATGGCGCTTCTTTTTTTCTAAACATAATCATACAACAGATCTGTGGCTTCTCTTAATGCTGTCATTACACTCTGGACTACCAGCTGGTAACTGCTAAAGTGTGTTGGAGTAAATTCAAAGTGACCGTAATAGATTGAATATAAATTCCAACCGTTTATTCTTATCATATATAGAATTTTAAAACATCCTTGTGTTAATTTTTACAGCATCAGTAAGAAATGTGATTACTACTAAAGTTCAGTTAGAAACTAAAATGGAGGGGATCGTTTTTATTTTTCCGTTATTATTTGGCCCCCTTAGGCTTAGGAAAAGTTTAGTTAAGAACAGACTCCGACCAGTAACCCGCCTCTAACAGGCGATTGGTGATAATCAGATATTTTCATGTTAAAATATTTCATTACCCATGGTAAATACCGAGTAACAGAGTAAAGCTGATGCTCCATTTTAAAAAAATTATCAGAGGTATTGCCTAGATGACAACGGAAGAAAATCGAGACCAATCAGAGACAGAGCCGGAATACTCTGAAGAACAGGAACAGGAGTGGCTTACAGAAAAATATTCCCTTGCTCTCCAATACCTGCAAGAAAAAAAGCTTGAACATGGCGAAGTATCTCCTTACCCCACATGGGACTCTATCCCCTACTCATCTGTCTGGGCTGTAGAAAGTAAAGAAATGCCAGGAAGGCTTGGCTATCTGGTCTTCATTGGTGACTACCATTTCACAGATCACCTCCTTGCTTTTAATATTTCCAACCCAAGGGATGCCTATGAAAAACTTGCTCATAAATGGCTAGGCATCGCTGATTTTATAAAAAG
>CAMYOP010000372.1:1879-2860 GCA_947260045.1 uncultured Desulfobulbaceae bacterium | reverse complement strand
GCCTTAAATAAAGTCAGACAGCAGAGAGGATCCATAGGATTTAATATTCCGGAACCTATTGTTAAGCTGAAAGAAGACAAGTTGGAATCCATCGTACACGCAGAACGAAATCAAGCACATCAGCTTATTGAAGAATTTATGCTGGCTGCAAATGAGGCTGTCGCACAGGCGCTTGATAGCGCAAAGCAGGCCGTCTTGTTTCGCGTACATGAAAAACCAGACCCAGCAAAAGTAGAATTATTTACCAGTGCGGCAGAGTCTTTGGGCCTCCAACTGCCAAAAGCCGCAAAAACGCCCAACTGGTTTGCTCAAGTCATCAATGAAGTTACCGATTCACCTGCCGAATATGTCATCAACAATCTCCTTTTGCGCACCATGCAGCGGGCACAATATACACCGGAAAACCTGGGCCATTTCGGCCTGGCAGCCCCCTATTACCTCCACTTTACCTCACCAATACGCAGGTATCCCGATCTTATTGCCCATAGAGTCTTACAAAATTATCTCCTCAAAGATACAAGTCAGGAGCCGGATACCAAAAAACTCGTCCCTGGAGACGTTGACCTCGCAGAAGCAGCTCTTTTCCTCTCAAAGCGAGAACGCGTTTCAGTTGACCTTGAACGAAACGTGCATGCTCGACTCAGTGCTCTCTATATGATGAAACATATTGGTGATGAGTTTGATGCAATTATTTCCGGAGTGACCTCTTTTAGCCTCTTCATCGAACTTACAGACATATTTGTCAGTGGAGCAGTTCCTGCTAAAGATATTGGCAATGATTACTACGTATTTGATGGCCGCGCCCACCGCCTGATCGGCGAATTGTCAGGCAAAGTTTACCAGCTTGGCAACTTGATACGGGTACGACTGGAAAGTGTCGATATGGTTTTAAAACAACTTACCTTTTCCATCATTGAACCTGACTGATAACCGTGCAAGAAAAAAAAGAAATCATAATCACATTGGAAAATGTCGATTTTT
>CAMYOP010000372.1:0-1874 GCA_947260045.1 uncultured Desulfobulbaceae bacterium | reverse complement strand
ACTGGAAAATGTCAACCTGACCATACGTGATCAGGAAATGATTGGTATTGTTGGTCCCAATGGTAGTGGAAAAACGACTCTGCTACGCCTCCTGCTCGGCTTATTGGAGCCAGACCATGGCACCATAACAATTTTTGGCAAGGCACCAGGTCAGATACCCCACCTGATTGGCTATGTGCCCCAACACATGCAATTTGATGCCCGCTTTCCCGTATCTGTCTTGGATGTTGTCCTCATGGGTCAGGCCGGGGCAACCAGGTTTGGCTTATTTCCTAAAAAAATAATTAACAAGGCAAAAGAAGCCCTCTCAATTGTCGAATTGACAGAGCACAGTAACCGTTCATTTGCCGATCTCAGCGGTGGCCAGCGTCAACGAGTATTGATAGCACGGGCTCTTTCAGCGTCACCCAAGATTCTTCTCTTTGATGAACCCACAGCAAATGTAGATAGTTCGGCAGGAGAAAAAATCTATAAGCTGCTTGATAAATTGAAAAAAAACATGACAATCCTGGTCGTTTCACATGATATAGGCTTTATCGACCACCATATCACAAGCGTCGTCTGTGTGAATCGCACAGTTCAGGTACATCCTACCAGTGCACTGGACGGGCACAACATTGCCGATCTATACGGCAAAGATGTTGCCTTGATTCACCACGGACATACCTTTACATATGGAGATCAATAAATTGATAACATTTTTACGTGATTTGCAGGAATTTCAGTTTCTTCAGTACGCAATTCTCGCTGGTGTCATGGCATCCATTGCCTGTGGGATCATCGGCAGCTATGTAACTGTCCGCAGAATAACGTATATCGCCGGAGCAATCGCCCACTGCACCCTTGGCGGAATGGGCCTGGCGACCTACCTCCAAAAAGAACACTCTTTCACCTTTCTCACACCTTTAATGGGAGCAGTCTTTGCCGCACTTCTTGCAGCCCTTGTTATTGCCTATTCTCAGGAACGCTCGCGAGCCAGACAGGACACCATTCTCAGTGCAGTATGGTCAATAGGTATGGCCATTGGTATTATTTTTATCTCCAAAACAGGAGGTTATAATGAGGATCTCATGAGCTATCTTTTTGGAGATATCCTTATGGTCTCTTCCTATGACCTTATCCTGATTTCTATTCTTGATGTCATACTGATCAGTGCTGTTTTTTTATTATACAACCGACTGCTGGCCATAAGTTTCGATGAAGAATTTGCTCGTATTTCAGGTATACCAGTGGGCCTGTATAACACCATTTTTCTTTGCCTCGTTGCCTTGACTGTCGTTCTTCTTGTCCAGGTAGTAGGCATTTTGCTGGTTGTTGCTCTTTTAACCCTTCCCGCTGCAGCGGCTGGGAGAATAACCACAAGACTTCCGGCAATGATGTTTGTCAGCATAATTCTCTGCCTGTTAAGCACTATCGGTGGACTGGCCTTAAGCTATAAACCAAATTTACCGGCAGGTGCGATAATCATTTTAGTGGCAGGCTTTATCTATTTAATTAACTCTATTTATGCTTACAAAGGATTGAAAAGCTCTTCCTGAGAAGCCTCGGCCTTCTTTCTCTTGACGAACACAACTATTTAAAATAAATATATTTAGCATAAATACGGTTGCCTGATTCCGAAAAGATGACCATATTTCAAATAAGTTACTCTTACAGTTACCCACTGGTTTATCGAGGTATGCCATGGAAGAATCAAATTTTATAATGGAGATGTTTACAAATCCCTTTCTAAGAGGTTTGTTTATCGGTTTTGCAGTCTGCCTTATTATCTGGATCCGTTCTTTTATCCGTACACGCGAGCTAAATGGCCACTTGAAGAAATTACGCGAGCATCTGCATACCAAGCTCGAAATTGATTCAGAAGAAAACGAGCG
>CAMYOP010000371.1 GCA_947260045.1 uncultured Desulfobulbaceae bacterium | reverse complement strand
AAGCAGAATGAGGGAGCATGGCGAAATTTTTTTCAAGCAAGATGGCAAAGAAAACCAATCTATTCCTCAGGTTGAGACAAGTCCATTGGATGGGCTCATAAAAGAGCTTGAAGTTAAAAAGATTTACCGTCAGTTGGTACCCTTTGGTCCAAATTATCAGACCTTGCAGAATACCCTTCAGGTTTCAGAATATGGAGCCTGGGGAGAACTTAGAGCTCCTGGGCTGGAGTTTATTGATCCTGTTCAGAAGATTCTTGGTTCTCCTTTTCGCTTTGATGGTGCAATGCATGCAGCATGTGTTCTCGGTCAGCAACTTGTCGACTATATTCCTTTTCCTGTGGGGTTTGCCAAGCGAATTATTATTCGGCCAACGCAACCTGGTGCTACTTACCAGACAAAAGTGATACCAGTCTCCAGAACCAGTGATGAGCTGGTTTTTGATTTGGCCATTTTTGCTAGGGATGGAACGCCTTACGAAATTGTCAGCGGTATACGCATGCGTGATGTGAGTGGCGCTATGCGTAATGGTTGATACTGCTTGGAAGGTTGTACTGTTTTTAGAATTTCAAGGTAGAGGAAACATTCTCCATGCTCAGCGATAAAGAATATAGCTCCCTCTTATATTTTAAAAGTCTAAAAGGTCGGGTCATACAGATAAGCGGTTGGCTATTAGCTCCAGCATTTTTGTTGATGGCTGTGAAAAATATCTATAAGGCCTCAGAAACAGCCAAAATAGCAGGAATAGATTTTTCCACACTTATCCAGACCTGGTTAAGCGGTGTTAATCTTTATGGTTCTTATCCAGGTTCTATTCTCAGCTCATATCAATTATTAGGAAGCGGTCTTATAAATTTTATTGTTGGCATTACTCTATTTATTGCCACTTTCTTTTACCGGAAACAAGGACATCTCAACATGAAAATATTGGAAGTTTTGGAAGAAACGACACTGCATGGAGATGGAAAAGAATAATGACTGTTAGTCCATTTTATGGAAAGGGAAAACACTCATAAAACCATCCGAATTTAATTCTGCACTCTGACTATAGGTCCTGGCAAGTATCTCTTCCTACTTTAAAATATTCCATCCTTCTCAATCCATAGAAAAAGCCAATGAAGGTCGGACTTGTTATCAAGTATTCCAGTTTGACTTATAGGGGAAAGGCCAGTACTAATCCTGCACTGATCGTTAAGATAATATTTAATTATAAGGATTAACTATGAGAATTCGTATTATTTTTTTCTTGCTGGCATTTTTATTGGTTGGAGCCTCTAACTGTTTTGCAGAGACTGCGTCCGGTATCATTAGCATGAATTTTGATCTATCCCGTCATCCAAATGACAAAGAGGTCCGACTCTGGATACCGTATCCGGTTTCTTCTCAGTACCAGGATATAAGCAATCTTCGTATAAACGGTGATTTTGCTCAGTCAGCGGTCTATTCAGACAAGAAATTTAATACTCCTATGTTGTATGCGCAGTGGCCTGCCGGGAAATCTACCCGCACCCTGTCCATGTCATTTAAAGCAGTGCGTCAGGAAATAGTACGACGGGATTTTCCTAAAAACGAAGCGAATTGGGATCCTGCAGATTATGCAATCTGGCTGGAGCCGACAAGTCTAAGTCCCATTGACGGTGAAGTAAAGAAATTGGCGGACGCCATAACAAAAGATAAAACCACTGTTCTTGCCAAAGCGAAAGCAATCTATGACTGGATTTGTGATAATATGTACCGTGATCCAACGACTATTGGTTGCGGCAAGGGTGATGTGTGTGCGCTGTTACAGAAACCTGGTGGAAAATGCACAGATATCCATTCTGTGTTTGTTGCCTTGTCACGAGCTGCAGGCGTTCCTGCCAGGGAAATTTTTGGCATTCGTCTTGGCAAGAATGATGTCCAGAATATTTCCCAGTGGCAGCACTGCTGGGCTGAATTCTACCTACCAGGATATGGATGGGTTCCAGTTGATCCGGCTGATGTTCGTAAATTGATGCTGAAAAAGAATTT
>CAMYOP010000370.1:1980-4008 GCA_947260045.1 uncultured Desulfobulbaceae bacterium | reverse complement strand
CGTGGCGACAATATGTGCATTGTCGCCACGCAAACATTGGTAGTAATTGGATTACAGCTCGAGCCAGGACTCAGAAAATACAGTCTGCCCAGAGAGTACTTTGTATGTCTTGTAATGCTCAAGAGCAGTACCGCTTAATGTGGATGGATCTGGGTCGGTGCCGTCCATCATTGCGTGTACCATGTCAACAAGGTCTTGTCTTTCGCCCTTACAGATAGCCATAAGTTCGTTATCGTAGGAATTAACAATAGCAGTGGAGATACCGTATTTCATCAGCATTATGAGATAGGTTCGATCAAGGTATTTACGAAGGTTTTCAGCAACACCGTTTGATACGTTGGAAAGACCTACTGTGGAACCAGATCCAGGAGCAATGTCTTCCAGCATCATCATGAACTCAAGGCCTGATGCAATTTGGTCAGCACCTAGAGTGATAGGGGTTCCGATTGGATCAAAGAGTATTTTTTCATTGGCGATTCCAGCCTCGTTGAGAGCCATCATCAGGTCAACAGCCATCGCTGCACGCTCATTTGAATCGCGTGGCATACCATCTGGGCCCCAGAGCAGGGCAATTACGTCGCAGCCAGCTTCAGCAGCGACTGGGATAAGTTTTTCCATACGCTCAGGCTGGGCAGAAATGGAATTCATGATAGCGTTTGTTTTGTTTTTGACAACTTGAAAGCCTGCGGCCATGGCGTCGGTATTGGTTGTGTCAAGGCAAAGCGGGAGGTCAACAGCTGACTGAACTGTTTCTACAGCCCAGGGCATCAGTTCTGTGCCATCTTTTCTTGCAGGTCCAATGTTGAGATCAAGATAAGCTGCACCAGCATTGCTTTCTTCTTTGGCCATTTCCTGAACAGGACCGGGGTTACGCTCTTTCATGGCGCTACCACTTCTGGTACCCATTATGTTGATGCTTTCAGCAATTGCTTTTACTGTCTGTGCCATCTGTTTCTCCTTTTAAAATATTGAAACCTAAATATAATTTGATTTAATATCGCACTTACCGTTAAAAGCGAATAATTAATCGTATAATAGGGGATTTGTCAATCAGCAAATTTACCTGGTGTGCAGGTTGTGCAGGGGGACCCAACTGTTTTAACATCTTGATATTTGATAATTTCTGTCTTGATTTTTATCGGTTATCTATGCGATAATAGATAAATTATTATAGCTATAGTTTTTTATGCACATTAGAGAAGGTAATTAATTATATAAATAATGTAGTAATAAGTGTGGCGGCAGTTGTTATAAATCGGGCTGGTCTGGCCAGTTCCTGTGTACTGTAATCTTCATAGACCCTGTTAAATACAATCCAGAAATCCTTAACCAGGAAGGCTAGTAATATGCGTTGTCCAAAATGTGGTTTCATTTCTTTTGATCATTTGGAAGCCTGCAATAAATGTGGGAAAGATATCAGCTCTGCAGGGTCGGATTTAAATGGAATGGTTTACAATGTCGCAACTCCACTTTTTCTAAAGCTGGAGAGTGATGATCAGGCGACAGAGCTTTTGGAAGAAGACGGCATTGAGCTGGATGAGGCTGATTTAGAACTTGGTGGCGATGAACTTGCCTTAGGTGAATTCGATGATGCACTGGATCTTTCTGAGGATATGGAAGAGGAAAGTGGAGAAATTGAGATGGAGCTTGGTGAAGTTTTTGACTCAGAGTCTGATGAAACTGTGGACCTTGCAGAGGGAGAGGCTGCTGGGGCTGAAATTGAAATGGATCTGGGCGAAGACAATGAAATTATAATGGATATCGATACTCTTCTAGAGCAGGACAAGGTTGAGGAGGCTAAAGAGGAGGCGGCTGAAGTTTTTGATGCTTCTATGGATGCTCCAAGTATAGATTTTGGAGATTTGGATCTATCTGATCTTGCTCCTCCTTTAGATGAAAAGGAGGAACTTGTCAGCGCTGAAGATGCTGCCTCTGTAAATTTTGATGAATTTATCGAGGAAGAAGACGCCATAGAGGAAGTTGCTTTGACAGACCCAACGTCTACTGGACAAGGGTTAGAGGATCTAC
>CAMYOP010000370.1:0-1917 GCA_947260045.1 uncultured Desulfobulbaceae bacterium | reverse complement strand
TATTGATCTTGGTGACCTGGTTCCTCGAGATAAAAAGTAAATAAATATTGACAGCTAGATATATTTATTGCTATAGAGTATCTTTTTTCAAGCTCGGATGCCGAGATAGCTCAGTAGGTAGAGCAACGGACTGAAAATCCGTGTGTCCCTGGTTCGAATCCTGGTCTCGGCACCAAAAAATGCAAAAAGGAGTTGCAGGGCTTAACTGTAACTCCTTTTTTTATTTCATTGCTGTTTGTCCCGGCTATGTATTCTGCACCGCATTCTGCGGGCAGGTAAACATTGTAGCGGATGCCAGGCAACCGTTTGAATGTTTGCAGGTAATACTTAAGACACCTTAATAATATTAATTCAATCCATGAACGGTTTGATGGGCTCCATGCTGAAAAAGCGTGAAGGGTCAAGCGTGTCTGATATTTTAAAAGAAAATTTATTAACAGCATCCAAGTAAATATAATACTTGGATTGACAACTAGAAGTGAAAGGGTGGCTTCGAGGGAAGCAACTGAGGAACGCGTGATGAAACGAGATCTGGATAAAGTACGCAACATTGGTATCAGTGCCCACATTGACTCGGGCAAAACAACGCTCACTGAGCGTATACTTTTCTATACCCAAAAAATTCATGCAATCCATGAGGTGCGAGGCAAAGACGGTGTCGGTGCTACCATGGACTCTATGGAGTTGGAAAAAGAAAGGGGTATTACCATTCAGTCAGCAGCTACTTACTGTAACTGGAAGGGATATGATGTCAATATTATCGACACTCCAGGGCATGTTGACTTTACAATAGAAGTTGAACGTGCACTAAGGGTTTTAGATGGTGCAGTTCTTATACTTTGTTCTGTTGGCGGAGTTCAGTCTCAGAGCATCACTGTTAACAGACAAATGACTCGCTACAGAGTGCCTCGCATTGCTTTTATAAATAAATGTGACCGCACAGGAGCTAACCCGTATCGTGTAACTGAGCAGATCAGGGACAAACTAGACTTGAACGCCATCATGCTCCAACTTCCTATTGGTCTTGAAAGTGACCTGGAAGGTGTAGTTGATCTCGTGAAAATGAAAGCTGTTTATTTTGAGGGTGATCAGGGGCAGGATATACGTTATGAGGACATTCCTGAAAACTTGATGGATGAGGCCCAGAAGAAGCGTGAAGAACTTCTGGATTCTGTCTCCATGTTTTCTGATGAATTGATGGAAGTCATGCTCGAGGAGGAAGTTCCAAGTGAAGAGCTGATTAATGATGCAATTCGCAAAGGCACCTTAAGCCTCGGTCTTGCACCAGTCATGATTGGTTCTGCATATAAGAATAAGGGTGTACAAGCCTTACTCGACGCAGTCAATGATTACCTGCCAAGCCCGATGGATGTAGAGAATACGGCATTGGATCTGGATAAGGATGAAAAAGAAATTACAGTCACAAATGACCCCGAAGACAATCTTGTCTCTTTGGCGTTTAAGCTTGAAGATGGTCGTTACGGACAGCTTACCTATATTCGTACTTATCAGGGTGTTCTGAAGAAGGGTGATACTATTATCAATACCCGTACTGGCAAGAAAACAAAAGTCGGTCGTCTTGTTCGGATGCATTCTGATCAGATGGAAGAGATCGATGAGGTAGGTTCAGGCGATATTGTTGCTCTTTTTGGTATTGATTGTGCTTCCGGCGACACCTTCTGTGATGAAAAAGTAAATTATTCCATGAGTTCAATGCATGTGCCTGCTCCTGTTATTTCTCTGGCTATCACGCCAGTTGATAATAAAGCGCAAGTGAACATGTCAAAAGCGTTGAATCGTTTTTCTAAAGAAGATCCTACTTTCAAGAGCTTTGTTGATGCAGAAACCAATGAGACCATTGTCTCTGGTATGGGTGAGCTTCATCTGGAAGTATATATTGAAAGAATGAAGCGTGAA
>CAMYOP010000369.1 GCA_947260045.1 uncultured Desulfobulbaceae bacterium | reverse complement strand
GAGAGAAGAAACTATGAAACATTTACTGGAACTGGAAAAAGCTGTCACGGAAAGAAAAAAAAGAAGACGAAGAAGAAGATAATATGCAAAAGTCCATCAACATTTGCCTCACAAGTACTTCTCTTCAATGACGCTGACAATTCAATCAATGGTGGGCTTAGTCACGCTTGTTGGTTTGGCATGCTTACTCAGCGAGCAAAAAAAACACATCGACCTTAAAAATATAGTCGTCGGACTGGTCCTGCAGTTGTTTTTTGCGGTGATCCTACTGAAAGTTCCCTTTTGTAAGGATCTGTTTTTGGGCCTTAACAAACTTGTCTCAGCCTTACAGGAGGCAACCATTGCAGGGACAAGCTTTGTTTTTGGCTATATAGGTGGTGGTGCGTTACCATTTACCGAAAAATTTCCAGGATCAAGTTTTATCCTTGGAATTCAGGCCCTTCCTCTTGTCCTGGTTGTCAGTGCTCTCTCTGCCCTGCTCTTTCACTGGCGAATTATGCCGCTTATTGTCAAATCATTTTCCTGGATATTACAGAAATCACTTGGAGTGGGTGGAGCTCTTGGGGTCGGAGCTGCTGCTAATATTTTTGTTGGAATGATTGAAGCCCCGCTCTTTATCAGACCCTACCTTGCACGCCTGACCCGCAGCGAACTTTTTTGCATCATGACCTGCGGCATGGCCACCATTGCTGGCACAGTGATGGTACTTTACGCCAGCATCCTCCAAAAAATAATACCCGACGCCATGGGACACATTCTGACAGCCTCCATAATTTCCGCCCCTGCAGCTATAACCGTTTCACGGGTCATGATCCCTGAAACAAAGAAGGTTACAGGCGGTGACATTGTGCCGCCCCATGAAACAAGCAGTTCCATGGATGCAATCACCAAGGGCACCACAGATGGCATAGCTTTCCTTATCAACATAATAGCCATGCTGATAGTACTTTTGGCTTTGGTGCACCTTGCCAACCAGCTCTTAGGTCTCATTTTTATATCAATGGAAGCCCCACTGACACTTCAAAAACTTCTTGGTTTTGTGATGGCCCCAGTGAGCTGGCTCATGGGTATTCCCTGGAGCGAGGCAAATATAGCAGGATCACTGCTTGGTACCAAAATCATCATGAATGAGTTTCTTGCCTATTTGCAGATGACAGGCTTACCAGAAAAAACACTCAGTGAAAGAAGTATTCTCATTATGACCTATGGTTTATGCGGTTTTGCTAATTTTGGCAGCCTCGGCATAATGATTGGAGGTCTAGGCAGCGTTGCTCCTGATAGGAAAAATGAAATTATCAGCCTTGGCATAAAATCAATTATTGCTGGAACCATAGCCACCTGCATGACTGGATCTGTGATCGGGATACTCTACGCTATTTAAAAAAACCATTTTCACAAGAGATACCATGCCCCTTCAAACAGCTGCGAAAACGATCTTTTTCCTTCCTCTCTTTTTCATATTGATCAGTTGTTCCCATGCAAAGCCGCAAAAAAACCAATCAGCTCTCCCTGCTCATCACAGTGATGCTGGTTTTCGAAATCCTCACCTCAAAGATGAGAACCGAAGCTTGTTCCGTTATTTTAAAATGCGTTATTTTGGTGATAATAAATTCTCTGATTATAAAAACAACACACACAAAGTTAGCACAGTACGAACCGACAAGAATAAGATCCATGCACCGCCAGACAGCCTGCAGATAACCTGGATTGGTCATGCTACAATGTTGATTCAGTATAAGGGTATCAATATACTGACTGATCCCCATTTTTCTGACCGTGCTTCACCTGTATCCTTTGCTGGCCCCAAACGTTACTTTCCCCCTGCCCTGCAGGTAAAAGATCTACCCAAAATTGATTACATCGTTATATCCCATAATCACTATGATCATCTGGATGCACATTCTGTGCATCAACTTGGATCTGAGCCTATATGGCTGGTCCCCCTGAAGCTGAAAAAATGGTTTATTGATAAAGGGATTGACGCAGCGAAGGTCACAGAGCTGGACTGGTGGGGACAAAAAGCTTTTGACAAAATAACAA
>CAMYOP010000368.1 GCA_947260045.1 uncultured Desulfobulbaceae bacterium | reverse complement strand
AAAGAGAGTTCCTCTCTTTTGAGCTTGTGGATATTATGCTTACAGAGGAGACAAAGGATCTCTACACCTGTCTTTATGCAGGACTTATCTGGCTGGCAGAGAAAGAAGAAGATACAAAAATTGCGTTTATCAAGCTGAATCTGCTGCTGCCAGGGATGGAAAAGGTAAGCAAACATTTTGGTTTCCAACAACACAGGGGAAAAGGCCATTACCTTTACCGTGGCTTTGAGCCCATCATGCAGGAGGGGCTTCTTTTAGAAGAAATATTTTATGCAAGCCCAATTGACGGTGACAGGCCGTTTTGCTAAGAACAACCTTATTGCGCTCCTTAAAAAGTCTCAAGAGTACGGGAATGTCTCGTGCTGATCTTAAACAACAGCAAGTAAGATGAACGTATGAAAAAAATGCTTAAATCAATTCTGAGTGAAGGAATTGGCTGCCTCCAATATGCGCTTTATAATAAAACGCTCCAAAATGGCCTGACCATTTTCCTCTATCATGATGTGGGTGATCATCCCAGTCGTTTTAATGAGCGTTTCGACCTCAATGTCACACCTGCAATTTTTGATTTTCAAATAAAAACCATTAAGGACTATTTCAATATTATTGACCCTGATACTCTCCTGACAGGCAACATCCCGGAACGAGCAGCAATGGTGACTTTCGATGACGGTCTCCAGGGATATTTCAGCCACGCGCTGCCCATCTTGGAAAAATATAAGGTACCATCTCTTTCTTTCCTCAATATGGCCACTATCAAGGGGGAAATGATGTGGGCGGGAGCCATCACCTTTCTCACTCAGGATGAAGATTTTCTCAAATATTACAAGAAACAGAAAGGGGAATTTCGCACTGACTTTTCAATGCACCTGCAAGTTGACCATGAAATAGTGGACAGCTATCTGAAACAATCGGGACGAGACATAACAGACCATGTCAAAGAATATGTCGGCCCAATAGCAAGTGAAGAGATGGTACACAAAGCTGACTCAAACCCTTTGGTCTACTACGGAAACCATCTCTATAACCACGACATCGCCGTAAATTTTTCTGATATGGACCTGCTTGCATCCTATCAAAAAAATAAACAGCTCTTGGAATCCTTTTCCTCATACAGAGACATATTTTCCTTTCCTTATGGGCAACCAGAAACAAGTTTCACCATGAAGCAAGCAGAGCTACTGATTAGAAACGGCGCGAAAATCGTTTTTTACTCATGGGGACAGTTAAACCATAGTCCTTTTGGTTCTATCCTTGACCGTCTACCGCTAAGCTCCTTTGAAAGCAGTACAAATAAAATAAAATTCCGTCTCTTTAGAAAAAGACAAGGACAACGTCCCTAAGCCTCGGAACGTAGCCTTCTCACTGACAAAACCTGTATACAGGAATAGGTATTATGGTCCTCTTGCCTGCTTCCATTTGACCAGGTGAGAGAGGATGTTTACTCTTTACCTATCAAGAAACTTTTTAGCGATATTTAAAGATCATCCCCTCCAGCTCTAAAAGGAGGCTCCTATGAGTTCATTTACATGCAAAACATGTGGAAAAGAGTCACCGGAGAGTGGCCATCTTTGCGATCCAAGCAATGCAGGAAAATTGTATAAATGTGATAGTTGCGGCAAACAAGCTCTTTTTAAAAGGCATCTTTGCACACCAAAGGTAACTGCTTTTAAGTTTTTCTGTGGGCAATGTGGAAGAGGTGCTACCCTTGAAGCTGAAGTATGTGACCCCCAGGCTCTGGAAGACTGATTGTAACAGCTCTCTCCAGCTCTAAAAAAGGCAGAGCACAGTCAAGTCGCTCTGTCTTTTTCAACTGTTCCTCCTGCCAAAAAAATATTTAAGAACAAGTAAAAAACATACAGACTTCAAAGCAGATGATGATTTCTCTTTTCCCGCAACATGCTTCCTGGTATTTTACAAAGCTGATAGATGCTCATTGAATTACAGTCCAATCAATTCCACCCTGAACCCCATAGGCTCAAATGAATATTATTAAACTCTTACCAGTATATTTAAGCGCTCTCTTAGTAGGTGCCCATT
>CAMYOP010000367.1:1980-4773 GCA_947260045.1 uncultured Desulfobulbaceae bacterium | reverse complement strand
AATAAGTGCTCCAACAGAACCGAAAAGACCACCAATAGCACCACCGACGCCACCTGCATTTGTGTTGCTAAAGGTGATGGAAGGGTTCATTGAGTAGTCTGCGGCAACCATCTGGCCTTTACCAAAACTAGATCCTTTCCGAAGTTCGCCGGAACTCTGCAGCTGTCTCTCTTTCATAACATTGTGCATACCCCTTCCACGCTCGACAACAATAAAACAGTTTGACTGCTGAGCAAGCATTTTCAAAACAGGTGTTGTTGGTCCTAGTTTCCATTGAGACGTTAAATGCATATACCATGAGGACGCTGTATCTTCCACAACTGACATGGTACCAAGTGATTCACCGCATCTTTCAAGAGCTGGATTAACATTTTCCGTTGAAGAGCCGGCGGCAGAACCGGTAGCAGTGGTTTTTGCTGACTCCGAGCCCATTTTCATTCCTAAACATCCGTTGAGCAGGAGTGTTAAAATTGAAATAGCAGTAATGATACTAATTCGACTAAAAGGTGTATCTTTGCACATAATTTTCTCCTTATATTTTATTTAATTGCAAATCTCAGGACATATGGACAATAACAGGATCACCCAGTTCACAGCAAGTCAATTGGGCAGCGCTTGATTTGTTGACAGCAATTTCAAGGTAACCAGCACTATCTATTAAGGCGAGGAGTTTTCCTGTTTCTTGTTGGGAGTAGGTTGCATCTATAGTAATGATTCTCTGATCACCTATCTCTATATTTGCTTTAGCACTGATTTGGGGATTTCCAATATTGAGCAATACACACTGTCCCATATCTGTTGGTGGTCCAAGTTCATTTATGGGCATCCCCTTGGCAAGGGCAGCAGCAACGGGAGCCATAATATCGCGACCATGAAAGGTTGAGCTTATTTTACGGGGAAAAAGTGTTTTGTTTTCAACACGGTGTACATGTTCAATAATACTGTCCTTTGCCAGAATGGTAAGTGTGCCGTTGTCTGGAACAATGAACATGTGGCCGTCAGCCACAGCAGCAAGAATTTGTCGCTGGCTGCCAACACCTGGGTCAACCACGACCACGTGGGTACTTCCTTTTGGGAAATAATTGTAGCTGGTACGGATAATTACTGCTGCTGTGAGGATGTCGTGAGCAGGTACGGCATGGGTGATGTCGATGATGCGGGCATCGAAATTATGTTTAAGAATGGCCCCCTTCATTTGGCCTACAAAAGGATCTTTGAGGCCAAAATCAGTAGTCAGGGTAATGAGGTTACAATTCTGCAAAACTATTTCTCCAGCCTTTTTTGGGCAACCAAAACGCAGAACCCAGCTTTATCATCCGCTCCTCTTCGTGACTCTTCAGTAGTATACAGTTTGGAAGGGGCTTGGTAAAGTGTTGATATCGACTCTAATATCATAAAATTATTAGTAAGTAAAAGTTTCGTTATCGCATCAACATTTATAAAGCGTGCGTGTTTGTAAAATGAATTGTTATTCTTCCCCCTCTCTGCAAGAAGTTTTCCCCAGGGTGAAAATTTTGGGATAAAACCAAGCAGTATGACTCCACCAGGGTGTAGACATCGGTAGGATTCCCTGAGTACTGCGTTTGGGTTTTCAAAAAAACAAAGGGAAAAGAGTATGATGATGGTTCAAAATATATCAGGCATTATCGGAAGTTTTTCACCTGTGCTGCAGATAACTGTTATCCCTTTTTTTTTACTGAGGGCTAAAGGTGAAATGGCAGGGTCTATGCCGATATCTACCTGTAAGTGTGTTGCAAAATGACCTGGTCCAATACCAATTTCAAGTTTGGGAGAGGGAAGAGGTGTTTGGACAGATTGTAATGCAGCCAGTTCAATCTCGAAAAGCAGGTTGTTTGAAAACCAGGAATCATATTCGGAGCATCTTTCATTAAATGTTTGGACAATTTTTTGTCTTCGCATCATAAGCTGTTTATAATATTTTTCTTTAACATAAGAAAATAAAGAGCCCCGTCTTCTTTCATTCGTCCAGCAGCCATGCCTGCCTTTTTACCAGTTCCCCAATAAAGATCGACCCTTCCTGGACCACGAATAGCTGAACCGCTATCATGAGCAAGGACAAAACGCCTGAGAGGTTTCCAGTTGGTTGCTTTGTTGTTTTTAATGACTGGTTGACGAGTAACAAGAAAGCCAAGACCTCCTGCAGGTAAACAGGTTTTGTCAACAGCAACTGATCGGCCCGGGATCAGTTCTTTACCAAGACTACCAAGTGCCCCTCTGGTTTTGGTAAAATGAAAAAAAATATATTTTTCGTTATGGTTGAAAATTTCACTGCGTTCTTCAGGGTGACTTGTGACATAATTACGAATTGTGTCCATACTGGCTTCAGCCAAAGTCATACGATCTGTATCAACCATATATTTACCAATGCTTCTGTACTCTTGACCATTCGAGTGAGCGTAGTGTACACCCTTGACAGTATTATCAGGAAACCGGATGAGGCCTGACCCTTGAATGTGAAGCGTGAATACATCCATTGGATCTTTAAGCCAGACCAGTTCCTGGCCTGCAGTTCTTTTCTCTTCATCAATTTGCTGTCGTGTCCAATAGGGAACGAATTGATCATTGGAAAATCTACCTATACTTTTTGTATTATCATCTGAGTTGTGCTGAACAACCAAATCATTGGGAATTTTGTAAAGAGGGTAGGAATATTCAGGGGTCGCATATTTTGAACCTGAAAACACTGGCTGGTAGTAGCCAGTGACCAACATCAAGCGACCTGGATTAAAACCACTGGTTCCAGCAGCCTGAAAAACGTCAAAATTTTCATTT
>CAMYOP010000367.1:0-1924 GCA_947260045.1 uncultured Desulfobulbaceae bacterium | reverse complement strand
GTATTGAGTTGTTTTGCGCCTGGATTATTTTTTAGAATTTCATAAAAAAATTGGAGGGATTGAAGCATATGTCCA
This sequence comes from uncultured Desulfobulbaceae bacterium, assembly GCA_947260045.1. GTDB lineage: Bacteria > Desulfobacterota > Desulfobulbia > Desulfobulbales > Desulfobulbaceae > CAMYOP01. The sequence continues at coordinate 1,849 of CAMYOP010000367.1, read as the reverse complement.
GCAGTATATTCACTCTTGCCCAAAAATATTTTTTTATCTGAGGGCAGGTTCTGAACATAAGAAATGCTACGGGTAAGACTCTTTTGGAGAGAATTGCGATCTAAATCATCAAAAAAAAGAGGAAAATTTTCTCCTGAGACTTGAATAAGTGGTACCTTAGAGCAACTTCCTAAAAAAATAACTATTAAATACAATAAGAAAAGAAAGTTTGCTGCTTTTGATGATAGGTATTTAAAAGGTTTTTGCTGGCAAGTGAATTTAGATGGAGATGAGTTTAAATTTACAGGCTGAACCATTGAAATTATGAAAAGTGCTCTGTAAATATTGCAAGAAACTCATCAAGCATTGAGGAGGGGAGCTGATTAATACCTGCAGCTGCTGCTCGACCACCACCTGTTGGGAATTTTCTGCAAAGTTGATCGGCACCAGTTCGCTTATTCAGGGGAGCTCGAATTGATATACGCAGTGATCCATCACTGTTTTCAGTCAAAAGTCCGTGTGCTAAATCAGCTTTTTCCCGTGCCAGCTTGTTGGCATAAACTCCGGAAACTCTTCTTGCCCAAGCAGCCGGAGGAAGTTTAAAAATGCGTCCACTCTGATTTTCAAGAAGTGGGCTACAGGATAAGGCTCTCTTCATATCTTCGGCATAACCTGTTCGCAGGGTTTTTAGTGCAACAGATTCTGCATGAAATTGGAGAGGGTCTTGGTATGGTTGGACCTGCTGGTACAACTCTGCAGGATGATAGAATAGATCATCAAGGTCAGCTCCATACCCATTATAATTAAGCAGGACTCCGGTTTCCTTGAGTGCATCTATTTCTTGTGGAGACATACCTAAGGTTTGGGCATGTTGAGTAGCTACTTCGTCGAGATTATCACCAAAAGCTCCTGTAATAGCCCATTTTTTAAATTTGCCGTCCAATCTTTTATCAACAAGCAGAGAAGTGCATACAAGAGGGTCTGGGTCTATTAAGGTTTCGAGATTGTCAGAGGAGGGAATTTCACCACTGAAGTGGTGGTCAATATACAGAATGTCATTTTTTTGGCTCAGGAGGACTGCAAGAGAATCACGATTCCTGTCAAGGGAAATGTCAAGTATCGTAATGGAGGCAGATACCGTATTTACCACATATTTGAGCAGGGTAATATCTCGCTTTACACCAGTTATAAGCTGTGATGCCTGTACAGGTTCTTCCAAACGTAATTGGTGCAGCGCACAGATTCCATCTGCATCCCCGTTAAAGACATCAATACGATCCATAGTGTTTTGAATGACTCTCTTCGAGGTTATTTGTTACAGTTAATTGTTGCTGGACTGGGTCTTGCTCAATCCGATGGCATCACCAATATTGGCCAGATTAAATAGAATCGCAAACTTTTGGTTATCTGCTGTAAGATGATGGCTAAATTCAACTGACCAGCAGGCAGGCTCATAGATTAACGAAATATTTTGCTCTATAGTCTCATTATCTTCGATATTATGCTCAATGTCGTATTCGATGATCCAGTTATTGATAAGATTGACTTTGATATCTGCAGAGATTGAATTGGTATCCTGCAGGTTAGTGTTAGTGTTCTTTCTGTATCTGTAATCGGTCTGAACAATGTCGCCTCTTGAGTTTTGATAACTAAGTTCACCGCCAAACATGGTCATGCCATCACCATATACATCTATATCTGATTTAAGGATAAAATAGAAATCTTTGATTGGCTCAGCACGAAATTTTAGGTTTACCGGGGTAAGAGGGGTATCACTTTGACTGTCAAGAAAGTCATATCCTTGCGAGATTTTAAAATAGGCGTATTCTCGTTCGTACTCCTGCTCTATGGTATCTTCTTCCCAGGTTGT
>CAMYOP010000366.1 GCA_947260045.1 uncultured Desulfobulbaceae bacterium | reverse complement strand
CATGCCATCTGCTGCAGAGTGCCAGTAATCTCGTCCATGGAGACGATATAGGCAGACAAGTTCTCGGTCGTGAATTGGAAAGACATGGACATTGTAGTATTGATTGATCATTCAGAAGGTGTTAAGGTCGGAAGACATTCTTGATTTCTGTGGGAATCAGGAAAGAAAGAACAAAAAATACACCCGAGCAGTTGTAACCGTGTGAGATCGTGTGAGAGTGTGAGAGGAATGTGCGACGGTGCCATATAGTAATGGATATATCTGAAAAAATAAAACTTCCTGAAAGCAGGAAGCTGGAATTTAAGGAGTTCCTTCCCACGGCAAAGAAGGTGGTGCAGACAATCGTTGCCTTTGCCAATGGTGCGGGTGGGGAGTTGCTTGTTGGTGTTTCAGATAAAGATCGTGAGATTACTGGTGTCGATGATCCTTTTGCGCTGGAGGAGCAGATTACCAGCATGGTTCATGACTCTATAGCCCCGCCCATCTCTCCTTTTTTTAGCTTTGTAACAGTTTCCGGGAAAATTTTACTCAGTGTCCAGATCCTGGCTGGAAGCAATAAACCATATTATGTCAAATCATCAGGGCTCGAACGAGGCGTTTTTGTTAGAATTGGCTCATCTAATCGAATGGCCGGGCCGGAACTCATCAATGAGTTGCAACGTCAGGCGCGTGGTTTTTCGTATACTTCGGAGATTAATTTCCATTATAGTCTGGAAGACCTGCATGGATCAAATTGTTACAGTGTTTGCTTCAAAAAAGGCTGAGTTTCAGTGGTAATCACATTGATTTATGTCGCTCTATAGAAAACTCAGCTAAAAGTTTTTTGTACACTTTCGTCGGCCAGTGGATGCTGGATTTCTGCTTTCGCGGGAATGGCCAGGTAAAAAGTATCGTCACTCCCGCGTAGGCCGGAGTCCACTAAGATCGCAACTGGGTTTCGCTCAAAACCATTTTGATTTATCAAAGCAAGCGAAGATTAAGCTATTTTTTTCATACTCACCGTATTATACTGCCGGTATGAATTTTTTTGTCGACAGGAAAGAAGAGCTTGAGCAGCTGCACGCTATATATTCTGGTGCTCCCCAGGGGCAGCTTGTCATATTGTATGGAAGAAGACGACTTGGTAAAACATCCCTGCTACGTAAGTTCTGCACTGGATTACCCCACTGCTACTTTATGGCTGACAGGGCCGGTGAGGTGTCACAGCGGCAATCTTTGGCTATTGCCATGGCTGAAGCTATAGCTGAACCTCTGCTCGGCTCTGTTTCATATGATAACTGGTATGCGCTTTTTGCCGCTTTTGACCGTTTTCGTCCACAAAATGAAAAAATAATCTTAATCCTTGACGAGTATCAGTATATTTGCCAGGTGCAGCCGGCGTTTTCTTCGTTTATTCAAAAATACTGGGATGAGCACTGGAAAAAAAGCAATGTCTTGCTCATTCTTTGTGGCTCAGTAACGTCAATGATGTACCAGGAAACGATGGCGCAATCGGCTCCGCTCTATGGTCGCGCAAGTGCTCAGTTGTTGCTTCGACCACTACCTTACCAATATATTAAAGGCTTCCTGCCGAATTTTTCTAACAATGACCTGGTACGATTCTATAGCCTTGGCGGAGGCGTGCCGAGGTATCTTGAGTTGTTACAGGGGCATGGGAGTTTTACAGCTGCCTTGGAGTCACTTATTCTTCGGCCAACCGGATTGATGTATCAGGAAGCACGCTACCTGTTGCATGAGGAAATTGCATCTCCTCATACCTGCTGGTCGATTCTGCAGGTGCTGGGAACTGGAACCGGCCGTATTTCTGAAATAGCAGGCAGGCTGTCCCTTCCTGCGAATCAGTTGACCCGCTATATGGAGTTACTCCGTGATTTACACCTGGTCTACCGGGAAGTTCCCGTATTGGAGAAGAATCCGTCTCGCTCAAAAAAAGGATTCTACCAGGTTGCTGACCCGTTTCTTCGGCTTTGGTTCGGTGCAATCTACCCTTATGATTCCTTTCTTGAATTTGGCCAGCTTGAAGCCATACAAGAACGTCTTGGACCATTGATTGAGGCACATGTCGCTTTTTG
>CAMYOP010000365.1 GCA_947260045.1 uncultured Desulfobulbaceae bacterium | reverse complement strand
CGTAAAGTTTTCATTTTTTTTATTGATTTTTTTATTTGCACCATTAACTGCTCTTGCCGGTCTGGGAACGGAAAACGCGATTCCTTCGAGTGAAAACCAGGGTCCATGTACCATTGAGGGGAAACCGTGTTTGATTGCCCCAGATGAACCGAAGGCAGGGCTTTACAGAGAGTTATGGAAAAAAACTGATGATCCGGGAAAAGATGGCTGGGATACGGAGGTTTTTAATAACATTGCCAACAAACAGCTAAAAAAAATTGGTAAAATGTTGCTTCACCCTGAGAACATGGATGAAGAGCATGCAGGAGAGTTGATTACCGAAAAATTTTTAACAGATGGTTTGCACCCTCAAAAGCTTCAAACTGTTTTTGACGGGAGAAATCTTACTGTTAAGAGACTGTCCAGGGAAGTAACTTCTGCTAACAGGAGAACCTTTAAAGGGATAGAAGGATTCCTGTCAGCAATGAAGATTCTCGCAGAACCATTTCAGGGAGCTGATGATTATCGGTTTAAATTCAAATTATTTAGAGTGGAGAAAGACAAAGAATTTATATTGACCAGGCAATATTTTTCACTTTCTGGTCTTACGTCTCAGGGAATGCTTGAGCAGAATGCTACCTGGGATATCAAGTGGCAAGAGCAAGGGGAAAATCTACCTCAAATTATCTCAATTTCAGTAACAGCTTTTGAAGAAGTCGCCTCTGTGCCGGGAAGTGGAAAGTTTTTCCAGGATGTCACTGCATCAGTGTTACAGAATAATGCAAGTTTTGAAAATCAGATTTTACATGGATATCCCGAGTTTCTGGGCAGTGTTGAAAATACTCTTGAGTTTAATATTTTTGGAACCCCTGGCCTTGCAATTGGTGATGTGAATAATGACCAGTTGGATGATATTTATATCTGCCAGGAACAAGGCCTTCCAAATCTGCTTTATCTGCAAAATGAAGATGGAACTACTCTGGATTATTCAGCTCAATCTGGGGTTGATTGGTTAGAGAGTTCCCGTAGTGCTTTATTTCTCGATTTAGATAATGACGGAGATCAGGACTTGGTTGTGGCTATGCCGGGTGCCGTGGTTTTAGCAGCAAACGACGGTCTTGGTAAATTTACAGTGGTAAAGTCACTGCCCATTGGAGATGATCCGATGTCCATGGCTGGAGCAGATTATGATTTAGATGGTGATGTTGATCTCTTTATTACCCTTTATAATCCTGATCGATTTTTGGAAAAAGCCAAGGATTCTGGAACCCCTGAAGGTGATGAAACATTTGTATATCATGATGCTAATAACGGGCCTGCAAACTATCTGTACCGAAACGATGATGCAGGTGATAAATGGATTTTTACCGATGTAACAGAAAGCACAGGTATAGAAGTCAATAACCGCCGTTTTAGCCTGTCTGCTTCCTGGGAAGATTATGATAATGACGGTGATTCAGACCTTTATGTTGCAAATGATTATGGGAGGGATAACCTTTATAGAAATAATATCATCCCGGACGGTAATGCAAATTTCACTGACATCTCTGATCTGGCATCCATAGAGAATAGTGCAGGGAGTATGGGCATTTCCTGGGCTGATTATAATCGTGATGGCAATATGGATGCTTTTGTCAGCGCAATGTGGTCATCAGCGGGCAACAGGATAACATATCAACCAGGATTTAAATCTGATACTTCAACGGTTAAAGCCCGCCTGCAAAGGTTCGCCCATGGTAATACCATGCTGAAAAATAATGGAGACGGTACTTTTTCTGACCAGAGTGAAGCCACAGGAACAGAAATGGGACGCTGGGCCTGGAGCTCAAATTTTGTTGATATTAACAATAATGGCTGGGAAGACCTAGTTGTCAGCAATGGCTTTCTTACCGGGGATGAAAAAGGGGGAGATCTCTGAAGTTTTTTTTGGCGACAGGTCGTGTCGCAATCCCGCAATGCAGATGCTGATGAAAATCCTAATTTAAGTAAATCTCATGCAGAACTGTCACGTATGATACTGCAGGGACGTTCCTTCAGCGGCTTGGAGCGTCATTGCAGCTTTCTCAATGTTCCTCCTTCAGCAAGTGCTCAAGGTCGTTTTGCAACTGTTT
>CAMYOP010000364.1 GCA_947260045.1 uncultured Desulfobulbaceae bacterium | reverse complement strand
GTAAGCTTGGAGTTATGGTAGAGGTTGGCTGCGAAACCGATTTTGTTGCTAAAACTGATGATTTTAAAGCATTTGCCCGTGATGTCGCCATGCACATTGCTGCAGCTGCACCCGTAGCAATAACCAGAAATGATGTTCCTGAAGAGATCATCTCTCGTGAGAAAGAGATTTATGTCAACCAGGCTCTTGAATCAGGAAAACCTGAGAATATCGTAGAAAAAATCGTTTCAGGTAAACTTGATAAGTTTGTGTCTGAAATTTGTCTGCTCGACCAAAAATTTGTAAAAAATCCTGATCTTAGCCTGCAGGATCTTCTCAATGAAATTGTTGCTAAAATGGGCGAAAATATTTCCATTAAACAATTTTCTCGTTTTCAGATCGGTGCATAAGTTATACTTTTTGTTTTTGTAATCGGTAGCTAATTTCCAATTTTTTAGGAGGCATTAAGGGTGAAGTATAAACGTATTCTTCTCAAGATTAGCGGTGAAGCTCTTATGGGGAGTGAATCGTTTGGAATTAGCCCAGAAATGATACAATATGTCGCTTCTGAAATTCAGGCCGTTCATGCAGAAGATGTTCAGCACGCTCTGGTTATAGGCGCTGGCAACATTTTTCGTGGAGTGGCAGGTGCTTCAAAAGGGATGGATAGAGCAAATGCCGATTACATGGGCATGCTGGCAACTGTGATAAACAGTCTTGCTGTCCAGGATGCTCTTGAACAAAAGAGTGTAGAGACGCGTGTTATGTCTGCTATTGGCATGCAGAGTGTCTGTGAACCATATATAAGACGTCGGGCTCTTCGCCACATGGCTAAAGGCCGAGTTGTCATTCTTGCAGCAGGAACAGGGAATCCTTACTTTACCACTGACACTGCTGCTGTTTTAAGAGCACTGGAAATCGAAGCTGACGTTATCATGAAAGCCACCAGGGTTGATGGTGTTTATGATCTCGACCCAGAAAAACATCCAGAAGCAGTTCGCTTTGATACCCTTACCTATACCCAGGTACTTCAGGATAACTTACGTGTTATGGATGCTGCAGGAATTTCCCTGGCACGTGATGAAAAATTACCTATAATGGTCTTTAACATGAAAAAAGCTGGCAACATTGTTAAAGCTGCGGCTGGTGATAAAGTTGGCACGCTGGTTGTTGAATAATATTCCTGAGACGTCTTTGGACAAATGAGAAAAGGATTTATAAGACCTTAAATATATCTAAGGAGGAACGATGTCTACTGAAGTGATTGATTTGCTTACCGAAAAAATGGAAGGAAGCGTTGATGCATTTAAGAGAGATCTTGTACGCATTAGAACAGGACGAGCTTCTCTTAGCCTTCTTGATGGTATTAAGGTTGACGCCTACGGCTCTGTTATGCCGCTTAATCAAGCTTCCAGCCTTACTATCCCAGAGAGCAGGCTTATTGTCATTCAGCCATGGGATCCACAGATGCTTGCTGTTATTGAAAAAGCAATTTTATCATCTGATTTGGGCTTGACTCCTGCAAATGACGGAAAGGTTATTCGTCTTTCCATTCCCCAGTTGACAGAAGAACGCCGTAAAGAGCTTGTTAAGCAAGTTCGCAAAATTGCAGAAGAATTTCGGGTTGCTATTCGTAATATTCGCCGTGAGGCAAATGATACCCTGAAAAAGCTGAAAAAAGATAAAGAAATTTCTGAAGACGACATGTTTAAACTGCAAGACGATGCTCAAAAAGAGACTGACAAATTCATCAAGCATATTGACGATATTGCCAGTGGTAAAGAAAAAGAGGTAATGGAAGTCTAGGGCTCCATTTTTTACTTTTTATTATGAGTTCTCTTCCGAATTTTGATAAAATTCCTGGCCACGTTGCCATTATTATGGATGGCAATGGGCGTTGGGCACAGGAAAAAAAACATGCACGTCTCTTTGGACATAAAGCGGGTGTACAGTCTGTTATCAATATTGTTGAGGCTGCACGTGATATAAATATCCGGCATCTCACCCTCTATGCTTTTTCTACTGAAAATTGGAAACGGCCTTCCTTTGAAGTAAAAGGCCTGATGAAAATATTGAAAAATTACTTGCAGGCTGAGTTGGAAAATATGCTTTCAAAC
>CAMYOP010000363.1 GCA_947260045.1 uncultured Desulfobulbaceae bacterium | reverse complement strand
TTATTCGGTCTTGCATGAGTCCGGTGAGTATGAACTCTCAGTAATGCAGGGGACTTATTACGTCTTTGCCTACCAGGATAAAAACAGCAATCTGATGTATGAAGCAGGCGAACCGGCCGGACACTTTGCTGATGGACAACCAGTCAAAGCTCCCGCTGTGGGTGTTGTGTATGATATTGATATTGTAATACCTGAAAAGGGAAAAAATATTGAGATACCCCATGGTTTTAAAATCTCAGCACTTGCTCCTCAAAAGCTCCACAGCAGGCAAGCTGGAGCTATAACAGATTTAAATGATGAACGCTTTTCCGAGGAAAATGGCACAAAAGGTTTTTGGCAGCCGGCTTCATTTTTCAGGGAAATTGGTGGGAATATTTTTTTTATCGAGGAATATGATCCAGAAAAGATACCAATTTTGTTTATACACGGTGCTACCGGTACTCCCAAAGGTTGGAAGTATTTTGTTGAAAATATAGATAGAACACGTTTTCAACCATGGTTTTTTTACTATCCGACCGGTGTCCGGCTCCAAAGTCTGACCCATCTCCTGTACTGGAAATTACTCAACCTGCAAAGCAAGTATAAATTCAATACAATCTATTTTACGGCCCACAGCATGGGCGGACTGGTCGCCAGGTCTTTTATTGTGGATTATGGCGAGCTCTTCCCCTACGTAAAACTTTTTATCTCTCTGGCAACTCCCTGGGGCGGTGATAAACTGGCCGAATACGGTGTTCAGCAATCGCCAGTGGTCATTCCCAGTTGGATAGATATGCAGCCGGAAGGTGACTTTATAGAATCCATATTCAGGAAGAAACTGTCGGAATCAACCAGCTTTTATATGTTTTACGGCCACAGGGGCAGCCGCAACCCTTTTCGGTCAAATAATGACGGAACAATTTCCCTTGCCAGTCTCCTGGACCATAGACCCCAGGTCGAAGCGCAAATGAATTATGCCTTCAACGAGGATCATGTGAGCATAATTTACAGTAAGGAGGTGGTGGCGCAGTATAATACAATTATCAATGAGTTCGATGAACAAGGTGCTACGCTTCATCGATCCGGGGGATACCTCAATATTAAGTTTCGCTATGACTTTGAGGTCGATGGAGTGAGGCCCTTGCCCATACTCATTCTTCGGCCCAGCAGTGAAAAAGGTATAGAAACTGTTACTACCTTACGTGAAGATGATAATGGCAAAATGATAGGTCCTTTTCCTCCAGGAGAGTATGTCGCCTCAATTGTACCAATGGCCGGCGCTGGAAAAGCACGTAAAAACAATGTCCCTGTCTTTATTGAGAGCAATAAAACCAAAAAGCTGGATTTCAGCTTTACACCTGACGGAGTGATTTTCGGATGCGTCGCAACGTCACTGAAACCAGGAGATATATCCATTGGCATGCCGGATCATACCTATCGATCGGTGGATAATGCCGTTAAGATTCAATCAATTGGGCTGGAAGGCAACGGGGCTGTTCGCACTCTCCAGCCAATTGAGGGTGAAGACGTTGCGAATTATGATTACCTGATCACCCGGGCTGATATCTGCTACAATCGATGCTTTGCTTTCTTTGGCTTGCCAGCTGGGGACTATAAACTAACGATCAATGCCAAGGGCTATAAACCCAGCATAAAAAAATATTCTGTCATGCCTGGCATACCTAAACACTACAGACTGACAGAATTGACACCGGAGTGAAGCGGATTTTTGATGGGGTCAGATTCCCGTTAATTGAAATTGTGCATATCATTTGAAGTGTCAGTGGTCCGCTTTTTTTCTACATTTGGATAGGTTTTATGATGATACAAGAATGTTCTTACTTTCTAGTTTTGTTATTATTTTTGACAATTTGCTGTTAAAAAACTATACTTTTGATAGGAATTATTCCTAATTTACTGGAAACTATCTTGTGCAGCACATTTACTTCGGTAGATGTGCTGTTTTCTTTTAAAGTGTTATCATCTGAGTTGCTTTCCGTTTCTTCCTTTGTCTTTTTGAGGTTTGGGTTAATATGCCCAGGATCAAATCTTTCATTTTTTCTCCAAAGAGCCCACATGAGGACGAGTAGTTTTTTCTGGACAGCAGTATAGGCCTGCATT
>CAMYOP010000362.1 GCA_947260045.1 uncultured Desulfobulbaceae bacterium | reverse complement strand
GGACAAATACTCGATCCATGGCATCACCAATAGTCTGGACAACCTGACCCGCTTCACCACAAATTTTTATAGAGTAGTCTATAAGTTCCTAAATTTATTAGAGGCTTAATTATTTCGGACAAATGACCTCATTGCCTGGTTGATTCAAGAGGAGAGGATTTCTGTTTTTAGCCTGACTGATTTACAATAACCTCAATTCATATTCTAAGCGAGAGAAGAAAGATTAAAACGGCAAGAAGAACTGACCAGAGAGCAACAGACTTTTTCGTTGCCTTTTTTGCTTTATTAGCTTCCCACCAATTATTTGGCCGAATATCCTGTAAAAGGAAGGTGATCACGCCGGCCAAGTTAATGCAAATCATATTCACCAGGAGAAGAAGAATAGAGTCAAATATAGCAACATACGGGAATGATAACGAAGAGATCATAAGCATTTTCGATTAAATATCAGCAATAGTGCAAAAGATATTACGTTTTGGAGTAAATATTCCTTCTCTTCTGTAACGGTGCTCAAAAAGACCAATTTATAGACAGAGAGAACAGAGTACCTCATGGGTGTTTTTATTGTTTTCATGATCTTCTATTGAGGTTAAAGTTAAATCAGGAAACAAATCAGAGCCTACGCTACTTGTACTTAACTGGCATGTTTTGATAAAGAGAACATATCTGTATCTGTAGACACTTGAGTGCATTATTACCCTATTTTTGAGCGTATATGATGATCAGTCAAACATATTCTCATTAACTAACCGCAATTAGAGCGTATGATCCGAATAAAAAAAGGACTTGATTTACCCATTAACGGTCAACCGCTTCAGGAAGTAGATGAAGCAGTAGTTCCCAAAACCGTTGCCGTTGTCGGTAAAGATTATATTGGTATAAAGCCATCCATGGCTGTCCAGGTTGGAGACCGCGTTAAGAACGGGCAATTACTTTTTATACAAATTCTTGCCATTCATAGAGGAGCTCGCCGGGCATTATTATCTGTTGTGATTCTGCTTGACGAAGACAGGGAAGAACAGGTCGAATTTTCAAATTTATCAAAGCAGAAACTCCAAAAACTCAGTCGGCAGGAAGTTGTCGAGTTGTTACTGGAATCTGGCCTTTGGCCCAGCCTCAGAGTGCGACCTTTCAGTACAGTTGCCGATCCGCGCACCACTCCGCATTCTATTTTCATTACGGCTATGGACACCAATCCTTTGGCTCCGGACGTCGAAAAAATATTGGTAGGAAACGAAGAATATTTTCGAACTGGCCTGACCCTTCTTTCTTATCTGAGCGAAGGTAAGCTCTTTCTGTGCAAAGGTCCTGGTACAGCAGTACCTGATGTTGATCTTGCCAATTTGTCGGTGGAGGAATTTTCCGGACCTCACCCTGCTGGTAATGTGGGAACCCACATACACTTTCTCGATCCTGTTCATCGCGGTAAAATTGTCTGGTATATTGGACTACAGGATGTGATAGGAGCGGGGAGCCTCTTTTCAACTGGCAGGCTGCGCAAAGAGAGGATCATTTCTCTGGCCGGACCAGGTGTTAAGAATCCCCGCCTGCTGAAAACCAGGATAGGAGCATGCATTACAGATCTGGTAAACAATGAGATTAAACAAGGCCGGCAAAGGCTTATTTCCGGTTCTGTGTTATCTGGAAGAGCGATCGATGAACACACAGCGTATCTCGGAAAATATCATCAGCAAGTGTCTGTTCTGCAAGAAGGGGCACCGCAGGAGTTTCTTAATTGGCTTCGTCCTGGATTGAACATCTATTCCATAAAAAACGTTATGTTATCTAAATTTTTCCCTCATCGAAAATTCGATTTCACCACAAGCGCCCAGGGGGAAAAAAGAGCTATTATTCCAGCTTATAACTACGAACGGGTCATGCCGCTGGATCTCATGCCCTTATTTCTCCTGCGCTCTCTTGCCATAGATGACCTGGATGAAATTGAGCGACTGGGAGGTCTTGAGCTGGATGAAGAAGATCTTGCACTTTGCGGATTCGTCTGCCCATCGAAAGAGGATTTTGGACCCATGCTGCGCAGAAATTTAATGACTCTGCAGAAAGAGGGATAGCGTGAACCCCATACGTAAATTATTCGATACGCTGGAAAAAACTCTCAGTGCCAAGGACAGCAAGTATCGTCCCTTACTGCCCATTTTCAAGGCAATTGATAATTTCTTTTTTTCTGCTCCGGACATCACTGCTTCAGCCCCGCATGTGCGTGATGGCATGGATCTTCAGCGAATGATGGTTTTTGTTGGCTACGCCCTTCTGCCGCCTACCTTGATGGCTTTTTACAATACAGGGTTACAGGCAAATATTGGCCTTGAGACCCTGGGCATATCGCTGCCTCCTGGCTGGCGGGGTGAGATTTTTGAAATCCTCGGGCTTTCTGTCTCTTCAAAGAGCATCTTGGCCAATACAGTTCTCGGGGCACTCTATTTTCTCCCAGTGTATTTCCTGACACTGATAGTCGGTGGTATCTGGGAAGTAATTTTTGCCGTTATCAGAAAAGAAGCGGTCAGAGAAGGCTTTCTGGTGACGAGTCTTCTTTTTGCTCTCATCCTGCCTCCTGATATTCCCTGGTGGCAGGTCGCGCTCGGCATTTCTTTCGGCGTTGTTATCGGGAAAGAAATGTTTGGTGGCGTGGGTATGAATATCTTAAATCCAGCCCTTACTGGTCGGGCTTTTCTATTTTTCGCATATCCGGGAAGCATTACTGGCGACAGTGTCTGGGTACCCGTTGACGGAATCAGCAGAGCAACCCCGCTCTCTGAATTATCAAACCAGGCCGTAGAGCTTTCCTTCACTTTCAAGGATGCCTTCTGGGGCACGATTCCTGGTTCCATGGGTGAAACTTCTGCTTTTGCCTGCCTGCTCGGTGCGGCATTTCTACTCATCACCAGAATTGCTTCCTGGCGGATAATGTTGGGTGTTATTCTGGGAATGGTCACTCTTTCACTTACTTTTAATATAATCGGCTCCAATACCAATCCAATGTTTTCTGTATCACCACTGTGGCATTTTGTTGCAGGAGGCTTTG
>CAMYOP010000361.1 GCA_947260045.1 uncultured Desulfobulbaceae bacterium | reverse complement strand
CTGTCGGAGAAGATGCTAGCAAGAGCTCAAAAACGATTTTCCCAAAGCAGGCAAAAGATAGATTTTGTTGTGGAGGATTACGCAAATAAGCCTATTGCAGGAAAATTTGATCTGATAATATCAGCCTTATCCATTCATCATTTACCGGACACGGAAAAAGAAACATTGTTCCACAGGCGGTTTTACAACCTGACGAACAAGGGTATGTTTATTAATGCACACCAGGTCCTTGGTGAGACAAGCTCTGTAGAGAAAATTTATCGATCAATATGGTTGCAGCAGGAAAGGGACAAAGGTGTGACAGAGGATGCTCTTTCCTCTGCATTGAAGAGGATGAAGGAGGATAAAATGTCAACCTTGGCCAGTCAGCTTCAGTGGCTTAGGGAGAATAAGTTTGTAGAGGTAAACTGTTGGTACCAAAATTATAGCTTTGTCGTATACTCGGGCCGGAAAAGAACGGTTTCTGATACCAAAACTTTGCTTGGGTGATTGAGTTTCAAATATGCTTCATTTCCAGCAAGGAGTACTTTTTATATCTAACTCTCTTCAGGGTATTTGGATTAAAAGGCTTGCTTGTTTTATATTTATCTGCTAGATTAACTATCTTTGTCTTTATAGACTGTCCTGCTGGGTGTCTCGATATTTTTCCTCAAGGGAAGCGTATCATAGGAGTACATATTACTGGCAGTAAACAGGGATCTTGTTTGACGGCAACAAATAAGCAATCCTTTGGTAGTGTCAGTGATCGTTATGATTTCAGTGTCTCATGCTGATTTTTTAGTTTCTTTTTTCGCTTTCCAACAATTTGCCCCTCTTACATCATACGTTTGAAGTTGTTTGACCAGGAACAACCATGTGGTTGACCGTGCATTCAAGTTAATCAACTTCGTTCATGAATCTTGGATGCAATTTTTCTTCAAATAAAGGTATACATTTATGTCATCTACACTCGAGATCCAGAAGGATTTTACTGAGCTTGGGCTTAAAAAACCCATTCTTAAAACAATTGCTACGCTTGGCTATGAAATTCCTTCCCCTATTCAGGCTCAAATGATTCCACATGTCCTGGCAGGCAGAGATGTTATTGGTCAGGCTCAGACAGGAACAGGAAAAACAGCGGCCTTTGGCCTCCCCATTCTTAATGAAATAGATTTTTCCAACAAAGCTGTTCAGGTATTGGTTCTTACACCAACCCGCGAATTAGCCATTCAAGTTGGCAATGCAATACAGGAATATGGCTCAAATCTTGGCGGCTTGAATGTTCTTTCAATTTATGGCGGTCAGGATTACGGAATTCAGCTCAGACAACTGCGACGCGGCGTGCAAATTGTTGTCGGTACCCCCGGCAGAGTAATGGATCACATCAAACGTGGCACCCTTAGACTTGACACACTTCGTACTCTGGTACTTGATGAGGCAGATGAAATGCTGCGAATGGGTTTTATTGGAGACGTTGAATGGATTCTTGACAAAACCCCTCTGGAGCGTCAGGTAGCACTTTTTTCTGCAACCATGCCACCCAGTATTCGTAAAATTGCTACAAAATATTTAAAAGATCCAGTCGAAATCAGTATCAAGAATGCCACAACAACTGCTCAGTCAATTCGGCAGCGTTATATGGTTGTTTCTGGCAAGAATAAAGCGAACGCGCTTGTTCGCCTGCTGGATGCTGAAGAAACTGATGGAATGCTTGTCTTTGTCCGAACCAAAGCAGCAACGCTGGAGGTGGCAGAGCAACTTGGCCAGCACGGCTTCAGTACAATTTGTCTCAATGGTGATATCCCTCAGAATCAAAGAGAGAGAACAGTCGGCCAGTTCAAAAGTGGTAAAGTTGACATTCTTGTTGCAACAGATGTTGCTGCAAGAGGGCTGGATGTTGATAGGGTGAGTCACGTTATTAATTATGACGTTCCCTATGATACCGAATCTTATGTACATCGCATTGGTCGAACAGGGAGAGCTGGCAGAGAAGGTGAAGCTGTACTGTTTATTTCCAAGCATGAAAAACGTTTGCTGCACGGAATAGAAAGAGCAACAAGGCAGAAGATTGAATGTATGGATATCCCATCCATTGAAGCTGTGAATAAAAATAGAATTGCCCGTTTCAAGAA
>CAMYOP010000360.1 GCA_947260045.1 uncultured Desulfobulbaceae bacterium | reverse complement strand
CTCCGTTATTTCCAGAGCAGGGATTTTTGGTCTTGACTGAACTTGATCTTTTTTCATATTTGTTACCTATTCAACTTCAAAAGTTGTGACCTTGTTGTGTGCATTTATACGTGAGGTAAAGGAATGCGTAGATCATGAACATGAAATATTTTATTTATGAAACTTAGCTGGCACAATGTTGTTATCTTCTTATGCAAACCTTAACCTATGCAGTACTTTTTTCCGCGATTTCATTCCTGTATTATGGACTTGCATGCCTGGTTTCTCCCCGTTTAATTAAAGAGTTTGAGAGGTATGGTCTACCTAGGTATAGAATTTTAACTGGTATCCTGCAATTACTTGGCGCTGCTGGCATTATAATAGGTCAACTTTATTCACTGCTGGGTGTTTTAGCGGGTGCAGGCCTTACTCTGCTCATGCTGGCAGGATTTGTCACCAGGATTAAAATTAAGGATAGTCTGCTCCAGACGCTTCCTAGTTTTTTCTATATGGTTTTAAATGCATATATCACCTTCTCTTTCTACTTACTGGTAGGTTCTAAAGGAGAATGATAGCAACAGATAAAACAAGAAATAAGGCAGCTGGAAATGATTTTTTGATAGGATCGCTCACCTTAATATGCATCGTGACAGCACCTACCATGAGTAATCCAATACCCCCAGCAGCATAAAGCTCCATTGCAGGATACCAAATCGAGGCAATAAGTCCAGCAGATAGCAGCACTTTCAAAGCACCAACTACAGTCATAAACCAGGCTGGCAAGCCATAGGTGGCGAATTCTTCTTTCATGTTTTTAGCACTTCCACCCCTCCAGGGTGTTGATTTTCCTGCTCTTAAGAGCCAAACATTGAGCACACTTAAACCAATGATTAATTTAAAAGCGATCTCTACATATTCCATAGTGATATAGGGTTAGTTATATTTTCTAAAAATGAACAGTTTAATCGTGAAAATGTTCTAAGTCATTTTTAATGATCTAAAAAACTACTAAATGTATCATGAAAATTACAAACAGAAAATTGAACACCACGAGATCCTAGCTACATTTCGATTGCAAGCAATACATCTCGGACCTAGTTGTTGGAGTTTTAAAAATTCCTCTCTTTAGATTGTGACTAACAAACCAAATGTATGTTCATTGATGCCGCATGTCTCGGAGTAAGGTATGCTAGCTTGTAAGAAGAAGACCTGAGTGCAGATGCAATATCCCACGTTCTTGCAAGATTACCCAATAAAAAGAAGTACCTTTCACTTGTCTTACCTAAAGCTAACGCTAATACCCTATGGATTTGCAATTGTTGATGATCGCTGGCCTTGTGCTTATTGGATTATGGCTGATCCTGTACATTTTTCCCATCAGCTTGTGGATCACTGCAATATTTTCAGGTGTGCAGGTCAATCTGGTGGATCTGTTTTTTATGCGATTCAGGAAAGTACCTCCCAGGCTGATTGTTAACTCATTGATCTTGGCCATCAAAGCGGGGATAAAGGATGTGAATTCGCAGCTCCTTGAAACACATTTCTTGGCTCAAGGCAACCTTACCAATGTGATCAAGGCGTTAATTGTCGCCGACAAGGCCAACCTGAGTATGTCATTCAAACAGGCCACAGCCATCGACCTGGCAGGTAGAGACGTACTGGAAGCGGTTCAGATATCTGTCACCCCCTACATGATTCTTGTTCCTGCCATCACTGGGGTTTCAGTGGACGGAATTCAACTCGTTGCCATAGCCAGAGTTACCGTAAGGACGAATATTCAACAATTGGTTGGAGGAGCAGGCGAAGAGACGATCAAAGCCCGCGTGGGTCAGGGTATCATTTCCATGATAGGTGAAGCTGTCAATTATAAAGCCGTACTCGAAAAGCCGGAAGAGATATCCAAACGTGTGCTGGCCGGGGGATTGGATGCTGGAACTGCCTATGAAATATTGTCCATCGATATAGCGGACATCAATATTGGTCAAAATATCGGAGCTAAACTTCAAATCGATCAGGCTGCTGCAGACCTTGAGATAGCCAATGCCAAAGCAGAAGAACGAAGGGCTATGGCGGTAGCCTTGGAACAGGAAATGCTCGCTGATGTACAAAGAGCACGTGCAATCGTGATCGAGGCCGAACAA
>CAMYOP010000359.1 GCA_947260045.1 uncultured Desulfobulbaceae bacterium | reverse complement strand
CTCCTGTTGATACTTTACATAAGGACAACGGAATATTATGGACTGTCAAAGAAAAATTACTACTTGGTTTAAGCACCAAGGAATACATGGCCCAAGCGATAAGGAATCCATTTAACTGGATCCTGGCTGTCATATTCGCGGTAGGCACCCCGATACTTGTGGGCCGTTTTCTCTTTGGGCTGAGCTGGGTTACCCACAGCTCGTATGATTATCCATGGTGACTTTTTTTAGGGTGGGGGCTGTTTGTAATGGTTCCCTTATCAGCATCAGGCTTTATGCTTGGCACAACTGTGGAGGTTTTCGGCCGCAAAGATTTAAAACCAAATGAACGATTGGCTTTACTCAATGGCCTTTTGGGGTATCTCTTTGCTGTTATTTTTCTTCAGGTAGACCTTGGCCAACCCTGGCGGCTTGTATATCCGATGTTTGTATCCCTGGGGCCTGCGGCTGTTCTATTTCTGGTCGCCTGGCACGTTGCCACCTATCTCTCGGTCCAGGTAGCGGAACTGGTACCTGCTTTTTCCGAATGGATGGGGATGCCGAAACTGAAACAATTCATTAAAAGCATGATTCTTGGCCTAACCATTGCAGGCATCATTCTCTCCACTTTACATCAGGGAGCACTTGGAGCCTTATTTACTTATGCACCTGGTAAAGTCCACCCACTCTGGTTTTCAGCACCTTTCCAATGGTTCCACTTTTTCTGCTCCTCAATATTCGCCGGTCTTTGTATGCTCATTACCGTCAGTACTATTTGCAAAAAAACCATGGCCTGGCGTTGTGATGACAACTTTCTGGACAACCTGGACCGTCAGACTATAGGTCTTGCCAAGGGTTCCACGCTTGCACTGATTACCTATTTGGTCATTAAAATAATAGGAGTTGCTCACGATGGCGATTGGTCTTATCTCGCCACAGGCTGGGGACAATGGTTTATGCTTGAAATGGGAGTTGGCGTCATCCTTCCTATATTTCTGTTTACTTATGCAATAAGAAATAACCTTGTCGGACTTGCACGATTTACCGCAATTATAACGGTTTTAGGTATTGCCCTTAATCGGCTGAATACCGCGCTTATCACTTTCAATTGGAAACTCTATCAGGAAATACCACACTGGCGTGAAGTAGTGATTGTTATCCTTATATACTCTCTGTACATCGTTACCTATCGCTTTGTCCTGTACCGTTTACCGATTCTTTATGCCTGGAAGGCATCGGAGGAAAAAAGCTAACTTATACATAATCAGCTTCCATAGGGGCTGACTTGGTTAAACCAGTCAGCCCCGCTGTTAATCACTTATCCATCAAACGAAAAAACATATAGTAACCAGACATTATTCTTCTCCAATACTGTAATCACTAATAAGAACCGACGAAGAGCAACCCACAGGCTCAAAATCAAGGTATCTCAAATCCTCAGTAAACAATTTGTCAAAAATATACCCCTGTACCTGAGGCTGAAAAAATGATCCTCTCTCTAAAAACAACCAGTTATACTGCGGCACTTTTTATTGCCATGATGCTGGGTGTTCTTCTGCTTCTTGGTTCTCGCCAACACAGATCACATCAAAATTTCGAGAAAATAATAGAACAGAACGAAAAGATTATTTTTCAGTTTGCTGCCATCCGTGAGCACATATCAGAATGCCTCTTGGAAAATCGACATCAACAACTGAAAGATATTACGACAGAAGTCGAAGAATTAAATGGCAACATCTCGCAAATTCTTCAAGAACCACAAATCCCGGATCAATACAAATTATCATTCGCTAGCCAGGTGGATCTCACTGGTATAACTCTCTTGTTGCGCACTATAGGCTCTGGTGATTTAGGGAAAACCAAAATTCGTCAATTGAATCAAGAGGTAAGAATTCTTGGTGAACGTCTAATGCTGTTTGACAGGGTTATTGTTAACCATGTCAAAAGAAAATTAGTTGGATTTCAGAGCGTGATAATTGGTATTCTGGCAATTGCAGTCTTCCTAATTATTAATGTTCTGCTATTTTGGTATAGACATTTTTCTGCTCCCCTATTCAACCTGATTCGACAAACCAAAGAGGTTATAAAAGGAAAGCGGCCCCATATTAATCTTCCCAAGAAATCCGGAGAAATTGCTGAACTTGC
>CAMYOP010000358.1 GCA_947260045.1 uncultured Desulfobulbaceae bacterium | reverse complement strand
AACCGTTGATCATTATCATAAAAAGCTTGGGAGAATACTCTGGGATTACTGTGGTATGTCCCGTAACCGGGAAGGCCTTGCCAAAGCCCTGCTTGCTATCCCTGAAGTCCGTGCTGAATTCTGGGAAAAGGTCTATGTCCCAGGATCTGACAAAGAGCTGAACCAATCACTTGAAAGAGCTGGCAGGGTTGCTGATTTCATGGAATTTGCTGAGATAATGGTGCTTGATGCCCTTGCTCGCGAAGAATCCTGTGGCTGCCACCTGCGGGAAGAAAGTCAGACAGAGGAACAGGAGGCAAAACGTGATGATGAGCATTTTTCCCATGTGTCGGTATGGGAGCATGCAGGTGAAGGCAACAAAACAGTTATGCACAAGGAAGATTTAAGCTTTAAAGATGTGGTACCATCACAGCGAAGCTACAAATAAATTCAATGTAATAAACTAGTTCTTATCCGGAAAGTCGAAGACTTTGCGGATGTTAGAAATGATTGTTTCCAGTTCGGCAACGAGGATATTTTGAGAAGCTCTAGGAAAACGAGGAGTTACACGGAGGCGTATAATGATACGCCTCACAAGGAAACCCACAGTTTGACACCGAGATTCACAAAATAGGCCGTTTCCGGATGGAAACTAAACTAGCTGCTTAGTCAAATTTTTAAAATAGAGTTTTTTATGTCCGGAGAAACAATTTCATTAACGCTTAAAATCTGGCGACAAAAAGGACCTTCAGAAAAAGGACACCTTGAAACACACGAGCTGGATACTATCAACACCAACATGTCCTTTCTTGAAATGCTTGACGTGTTAAATGAAAAATTAACCATCGAAGGAAAAGAACCAGTTACCTTTGATCATGATTGCAGGGAAGGAATCTGCGGCATGTGTGGTGCAGTTGTAAATGGAATTGCCCATGGGCCGGAAATAGAGACGACCCTCTGTCAGCAGCATATGCGTGATTTCAAAAATGGCGAAACTATTGTTATTGAACCATTTAGAGCTTCGACCTTTCCCATTCTAAAAGATCTGATGGTCGATCGCAGCGCTTTTGACCGAATTATCCAGGCTGGTGGCTATACCTCCGTCAACACAGGCAGCGCCGTTGAGGCAAATACCATTCCTGTTGCCCAACACCTGGCAGAGCAGGCTATGGATGCAGCAGCCTGCATTGGCTGTGGAGCCTGCGTTGCCGCCTGCCCAAACGGTGCAGCACAACTATTTGTCGGTGCAAAAATTTCACAACTGGCCCTTTTACCCCAAGGTGGAGCTGAACGGGAAAAACGGGCATTGGCCATGGTGGAGTGCATGGATAAGGAAGGCTTTGGTAACTGTGGCAATGAAAGAGAATGTGAAGCCGTCTGTCCTAAAGGTATCTCCATCCGGAATATTGCCCGCCTTAACCGAGAATACCTGCGTGCTGCAGTGACCAGCGACCGCTAATAAGAGACTGTTACAACTGTCTCTTTCTCAACTTACAATAAGTCAAAATGAAATCCTGATATTCCTGTTCAGTTAGAGGGTTCCATCATGGAATTTTAAATAAACATTTACAGTACACCCTGCTTACTCTCTCCCTTTTACCCTGTTTTTATTTGACTATTACCACTGTAGCCCATAAAATTTCTTATCAAGAAATTAAGAATTATTATCAGGCTGATCAGCTAAATAATACCCTTTACTTCCAGAACGCTGACCCTGCCTTAGCCAATACAACTTAGGAAATATAATGTTGAATTTCTGGCAAAATTTCTCTCTCAATATAAAATTTTTTATAATTATTGCTGGGTTACTGGCAGTTCTTCTCTTCATCCTGATTCTCTCTCTTTATGGCCATCGCCAGAATGTTGCAGAATTCAATTCACTGCTGGCCAAAGAAGTTGCTATTGCCGAAAATGCCAAAGACATAGATAATTACATGCTGCTTTGCAGGCGTAATGAAAAAACTTTTCTGCTCCAAAAAAAACCTGACTTTGCTGAGCAAGTCTTAACAAACCTGTCAAAACTGCAACAAAAGTCTAAAGATATATCAGCTCTTACAAATAAAGCAAATGCTGCCATTGGGCAGGCAAACCAGGAAATCCTGGTGGCTTCAGACGATTATCTGACAAAGTTCAATGAGCTTGTTGCCATCAATAA
>CAMYOP010000357.1 GCA_947260045.1 uncultured Desulfobulbaceae bacterium | reverse complement strand
AAAAATAGAACCCTGTTGCTCCGCCATCAGGCGGCCCCTAATTGTTTCTTATGGCCTCTGTGTTTTCATCTTTTTTATCAATACAACGTTGTCTTGTGTGTCAAATGGGACAACTCGAAAGTTTATTTAACGCTAGATGTCAACCAACCTGTCGCATTTTCTTAAAATTATCTTTATGGGGGCTTTGCCCCCAAACCCCCAAGGTATTTCTACAAGGGTAATGATCCTGTTATAATGCCTCTACGGTACAGGCTGAGGAGCCGATGGCCATTAAGGGTAATGGGCGGCTGATGTCGCCTGTTGCTTCATAATCTTGGATTAAGCCACTTTGTCCAATTGTAATTTGTATTCTGCCGATTTACTTCGTTCCTTTACAGGGTTGAGATAAACCACATTGATTGGTGTTAAGTTCCTTGTTTTACGTCCATTCCAACGCTCAGGGTGCTCCTTTCTAGCTTGCTCTATGACTTTCTTTCTGTTTTCCAATATTGTCTTATCCAGGCCATTATGACGCTGATTGGGTGTCACAAATTTAATGGCACTGTGTTGATGTTCATCGTTGTACCACAGCACAAACTGTTCGACCCATTTTCTTGCCTCGTTTAAACTGGCAAATGGATTTTCCGGGAATGTGTAATGGTATTTAAGCGTTTTAAATAACGACTCTGAATAAGGGTTATCATTGCTGACACGGGGGCGACTGTACGAGGGAGTGATCTCCAAATCGATTAATTTTGCTCTTAACGTCGCCCCTTTCATTGGACTCCCATTATCAGAATGGATAACCAACTGGTTTTTGTCTATTTTTTCTCTATAGGCAATATCTTCTATTAAATCAGCAGCATACGAGCTTGATTCACAATCATGAACTTGCCACCCGACTATTTTCCTACTGTAAACATCCATCACCATATACAGATAATAATATTGTCCCTTAACTGGGCTCAGTAAATAAGTAATATCCCAGGAATAGATTTCATTGGGGCCTGCCGCTTTTAGCGGTTCGGGTTTCTTGCGCTGCCCAGCAACCCCTTTGCCCCTGTGTTTAAGCTGATTATGCGCTCTCATGACCCGATAAAAGGTTGATTCTGATGCAATATATTGCCCTAAGTCCAACAGCGTGGGCACGATTTGATAAGGGGTTAAGGTGCTATATTCCGGCAGATTGATCACTTTTAATATGTCCTGTCTGACAGCATCTGACAACTTGTTGTGTACAGGAGCATCATTATAAATCCTTCTGTCTTCTGAGAGTTCTTCTCCCTCGTTCCACCGTTGATAGGTGCGGGCTGATATTCCAACCAGTTCACAAGCCAACTTCTGTCTTGCTCCATTTTGTACAGCCTCATCAATGAGATCACTGTAGTTTTTGCGATCTGGGTAGGCGATCAATCGTCCTCCTTTTCCTCCCAGATCGCTTGGCACTTTTTTGATAACACCAGTAATGCTGCTGTTTCTGATAAAGCTCTGTCCTTACGATTGAGCTCTTTCTGTAGCCGCTTGTTTTCTTGTTTAAGCTTTTTTTGTTCTTGCCTGGATACCGGTTCAGAGCATTGATTATCTGATAAGAATTCTTTTTTCCATTCTTTCAAATGGTGTGGATAAATTCCATTTTCTCGGCAATAAGTGCTGATCTGCTCATCATTCATGCCATGACAGTGCATGATGGCTTCAAAGCGCTGGGCCTTGTTCCAGTCCTGGGGACTTTTTTCTTTTGACATAGGGGATTCAGGTTTTTCCAGTTGGTTATCTTTTGCTAATCGTATCCACCTTTGGAGCGTTGAAAGACCAACGCCTAAATCATCTGCTATGTTTTTTAGTGTCTGATCAGCTCGTCTGGATAGTGCTTTTTCTACAGATTGTACTTTAAATTCCTGGGTAGATCTTGCCATTTTTGTCTCCTAAAACTAAATTTTTCAGGCGACAGGTATGTTGACATAGGGGGGAAATGAGTCGCGATTTTATATCTGGTGCCGCTTCAATGTCTGAGCTTTTTAACGAATGAAGAACTCCATCGGTATAAACCTTGTAAATATTGCAGTAAATAGACTCCTGCTCTTTTACTTCGGATGAAACGCCAATGTAAAAACCAGCTGCCACTGCAATTGCTGAGCAAAATATTGCTGTAAATATAATTTTCTTCATCTTGCCTTATAACGTTCGCTTGTTTGTTCACATGGACTAGGAAA
>CAMYOP010000356.1 GCA_947260045.1 uncultured Desulfobulbaceae bacterium | reverse complement strand
CTGCAACTGGTACCATAAAGGATTTTGAAAATCCCAAAGAGGATATGTCCATCAGCAGTAGACCAAATGCCTTGGTATTATTTAATCCTGGAATTGATAATAGCCCTGGCGGCTACGGGCATACCTTGGTTAAAGATTACTGGCAAGATATTTCCCCCTTGCACAACATCGACGGCAGAACTCCTCCAACTCTTTTGATTCTGGGCTCCGATGACAAATATCTCCCAGGAGAGACTGCACAAAAATTCAAGGACCGAATGGCACAGGCAGGAAATCGTTGCGACCTTCATGTATATAAAGATGAAGGGCACGGATTTTTCAATAAATCAAAATATTTCGAAACTTTAGTGACAGTTGACAAATTCCTTACCTCCATTGGATACCTGGAAGGTGAACCAACTCTACAAAAGGACAAATTTCAACGGTTTCGTTGATAAAGTAATTTTATGAAAAACCGAAAAAACCTCTTTAGTGTTTCTTATGTATTGTTATTATTTATGGTTTCGAACCTTATGATTATTCCTGTCGCCTATGGCGAGCGAGGAAATAATGCTATAAAAGTATTGGAGAAAGATGAAGATCGTCAATTATTAGATAAGCATGGAGATAGAAAAGGAGAAATCACAAAACCTGGTAAAGGAAAAGTAAAAAAGAAGGTGCTGAAAAAAGCTGTTAAATCAGTCGGTGCAGGCATTGTCGTAAATAAATCAAAAAAAGTAATTCAAAACAGTCTGTCTCATGACAAAGAATAACACTGGAAACAAAAGGGATATACAGTATATTATCAGGGTATTAACTACAGTTTCAGCTCGCAACTATTTCTAAAAAAATACATTTAACGTTACAAAATTTGCTGTATAAGCCCCTAGCCCTTATTCGTGAAAATAATATCCCGCTTCTTCTGTACCCTCGTTTAATCTGTTTCTATCAATCGATACATTCTGTCTTTGAAATCTTTGACCAGGTTTTTGCCTTCAGAAGAGGTGGGGACTGATCGGCTTTGCCTATAACGATTGAGCCCAGTATCGTTTTTTCCTGTTTGCAGTATAGATTGCCTTTGTTTATCGTGTGTCATTGTAAGAGAGTATTCTCTTGGTCGATATTCAGGTAAAAAAAGGTATGACTGGTTGGCTTTATAACGAAATGGTCGAAAAAGAATAATGAGTTCTGAAAAAAAGTCGAAAGCAGCGCTTCGCTGTCCCGTCACACCGAAGGCTTCATCGGGTAGCGAAAAAAGAACCGATCATTCCACAGTTCCTGACTGGCAGTTCGACGACGAATATGACGGCGGAGAAGAAACCTGCGGTCGAGTAATCATAAATTTACACCTGTATATAAAGGAACAGCAACCTGGGATCAAAATCCTTGTTATCTCAAGAGATCCTGGAGCACCCGTTGAACTTCCCGCCTGGTGCAGAATGACCAGAAATGAATTAACCGACATGCAACACCCATATTACCTCATCACCCTAAAACCTCATTTAGTAAGGAGCTAACAATGTCCAATACATTCTGTGTGACAATTACCCATTGCAAAACTGATCCAGACAAAGCCACCCTTGGTTTTGTCGTTGCCAACGCAGCCCAGGGCAGCGAGAAGGATACCATGGTTTTCCTGAGTTCCGATGGTGTCTGGTGCGCGGTACCAGAAGAAATCGCAAAAGTTGACGAAGGCGCACCATTTGCCCCACTCAAGGACCTGATCGAAAAGTTTGTCAAGGCAGGTGGTAAAATTTATGTCTGCACTCCATGTATGAAAAAGCGCGGGATCGGTGAAGACAACCTGGTGGAAGGGGCAACCCCAGCTGGCGGTGCTGCATTGGTTGAATGGCTCTCGGCAGGATCTCCAGCAGTTGCCTACTAATTTACTCCCCAGGAGGATCAGGCGATGAATATAGATCTGAACTCTCTGACTCCCGATATGATATTCGATGGCGGAGACCTGGATTGCGGCTCAGGTCTGGTCCTCCTTATTCGTGAACACATGACTAAAACTCCAGTGGACGGCATATTGGAGATGCGTAGTCGAGAACCAACAGTTGCCGACGACCTGCCCCCATGGTGCAGGATGACAGGGCATGAATACCTGGGAAAAGAGCAGGGTCCTGGTTACAGCCGCTATTTTGTGCGACGTGGCAGCATCGTCAAAGAGGAAAAGAACGCCCTGCAGAAAGATCTGGAGCAGGCAAGGAAGTACGAGTG
>CAMYOP010000355.1 GCA_947260045.1 uncultured Desulfobulbaceae bacterium | reverse complement strand
CGGATGGATCTCTTTAATTTCATGGGAATTCAAGGGACACAATATACTTTTCCTGCACATTTATTGAGCTTGTACTGCAAGACGAGCTGCTACCAAGTATTGACGCAGGCATGTTAGGCAGCCCTGCCAAAAATCAGCAAAATGTCTACAGAAATTCGGAACTTCCAGATGATTGTTTTTCTGTTAGCGACGCTCTTTGTTCAACTTCCTTAACAGTTTGGCTGCTGGAATCAGTATTGAGCATAGCAGTCTTAACAAAGTATAGTAGCGGGATAAGAAGAAGCAGGAGCAGGAAGAGGTAAGATCTTTTGGTTAAGCAGCAACAATTATTCATGGCAGTCAGATTCAGTGATTTGAGAAGTTAAGCTGATGATACACCAGGTCAGGAAAAGGGCCAAGTCGAGAAGAGAATCTGGGGAAATCTGGTGGCACATTACCCTTTTTCCTACAGGAACAATAAAACAGTATTGCGTCACATGAATTTTTCACACTGATTGCCCAAGCCCATCCGTTATTCCTTAACACCAGTGTAACCTGAATACATGGCAAGCTGTTCAGGCTTGAACACCCCCTTATGTCTTATCCCTTTGATAATCCACGTAGGATATGTACTGATCTGTTTCTCTATACAGGCCAGTGCCTTCTGACCTTTTTTGCCATTGGGGGAGCACTCCACATATGGGAGTCGGTCAACCGAAGCCTCGAACAGATCCTTCTGTTCCACGCACGTAGGTCACCAGTAAGCGCCATATAAAATGGCTTTTTCTGCAGCAAGATGTTCTGCCAGTCCCTTCAGGTAGGGGTCCTCAGGCCCGGCCTTCGGATCGAATACGCCACTATAGTGCAGGTGGATTCCCCCAACGATTACAACTGTTATTATGGCCGTCTGCTTTGCAAAGGCCATAATATAAGATTTAGGGAGATTCTTCGGCCGCTGATAGGTCACCACAGCGAATATTACAGACATAATAATAAAGGAAGCGATGCAGTAAGCACAGGCGGCCTCGATCACCAGTATAGATATGGTGATGAGATAAAGACTGTAGCCAAGACCGATCATCGATACAGTCCAGGCAGATCTCCAGTGTGATCCGATATTACGAACCTTGATTCCTATATAGAACAGAGTAGCGTAAGTCAGAAAGCCCCATAATGCTGTCGGCAGCATCAAAAAGGTGCCCCACCTGCTCTGCTGAACAATGTCGCATGAGCTCCCATCATCGCAAAGCAGAGGTGCGTTGTCCAGCCAGCCGGTAATAACCAGATAAGCGGTAAGTATCATGCCTCCTGCCGCTAACCCTGTAAGTATCCAGTTCGGCCCTTTCATCTTAAGGGGCACCCGCTGTATTTTCTTTTTCCTGGCTCGTTTCTTCTGGACCGATGGTCCCTTGCTGACAGGCGGGTCACTGTGTGGCACTGTTTTTTTCCGCGAAGCCGGTTTGCGTTTCTTTTTCTTAGCCAATGTATTTCCCTTTTTCTAATTTTATCATATAAAACTCGCTCCAGCGAGAGCTTTATGCCTGTCTCTGCTTGCATGCACAAGACTGGGTCAGGCTACGATTACCAACTGAAAGCATAAAAATTCATTGAGAATGAATAGGCGTGTTCTACGGGAATCAGGTGACAAATTACCCTTTTTTCTCGCAGGAACAGTAAAAACAATATTGTCACCGGAATTGCACTTTTTATAAATCAACAGGCCTAACAGGCCCACATGAAATGGGCCCATTTCACGCTGCTGATCATTTCTGTAAATTCATAGAAAAGCAAAGCGACATGTTTGAGCAACGCGAGTTTTCGATTTGCCTGTGAATTTACAGAAATGATCAGGTAATCCCGCTTCAGCGGGATCTGCGTGAACAGGGCTGTCTTTTTTGATTCGTTTTTGGACAAGCAAAAATGAATGAATCCAAAAATAAAGAGCAACAAGTAAAGATCGCCAAGCAGAGAAAAAATCAACCCAGCTATAGCCCAAAAAAAGCTGAAAAATTCCGGTTAAATAATTAAGGTGATAGAAACATATAATTTTTAAAAATAAACTGTCATTAAACTTTCAGTTACCAACCTGAATCACAAAAACCTCTTACTTAACTTGATATGGCACTGTAAATATAAAAACTTATACTGTCATATTACAAAAAGAGTCAGGTTGGGCCTGAATAAATACATCACAGATCACAATACACCAACGAACCTATGTCATTTTCTTCTCTGGGACTCTCCAAATACCTTCTCCAAGCCGTTGAAGAATCTGGCTATACCACACCTACTCCAATTCAGGTCAAGGCGATTCCAGCTATTCTTTCCGGTAAAGATATCATGGCAGCCGCCCAGACTGGCACAGGAAAAACTGCCGCTTTCACTTTGCCACTGTTACAAGGTCTTGTTGGAGGCCCACAGGTACAGGCAAACCATATCCGCGCCCTGATTCTGACCCCCACCCGCGAACTTGCAGAGCAGGTTGCCAGGAGTGTTGCCACATATGGCAAACACCTTTCATTGAAATCTTTGGTGGTCTACGGCGGGGTAAAAATCAATCCGCAAATGATGAAATTACGTGGTGGGATTGATGTGCTGGTTGCAACCCCTGGACGTTTGCTTGACCTTTTCAATAAGAATGCTGTGAAATTTTCCCAGGTGGAATTTCTGGTCCTTGATGAGGCAGACCGTATGCTTGACCTGGGATTTAGAGCAGATATCCGCAAAATCCTGGCGCTGTTGCCAGGCAAACGACAAAACCTCCTTTTCTCAGCCACTTTCTCCAGCGAGATACGCAGCCTCAGCAGAACAGTGGTCAATAATCCAATACAGATAGAGGTCTCCCCTCCCAACTCAGCAGCAAAACTGGTGAAACAGTGGATTTATGAGGTTGATAAAAACAGAAAAACAGCCCTGCTCAGCCACCTGATACGCAACAAAAACTGGGAGCAAGTTCTGGTTTTCGTCCGCACCAAAATTGGAGCGGACAGCCTTGTTCGAAAGCTAAAAGGCGATGGTATATCAGCTGCAGCCATCCACGGTGACAAAAGCCAGAGTGTACGTACCCGTACCCTTGCCGACTTCAAGGCCGGCATTACCCACGTCCTGGTTGCCACCGACATTGCAGCACGCGGTATCGACATAAATCAACTGCCCCAGGTGATCAATTTTGATCTGCCCAAGGTGCCTGGAGATTATATACATCGCATCGGTCGTACTGGTCGAGCTGGCCAACAGGGTGAAGGAATCTCCCTGGTCAGTGCCGATGAGGTAAAGCTGCTCTCAGGGATTGAAAACTTAATACGCCAGCTTCTGGTGCGCGAAGTTACAAGCGGTTTTATTCCAAAACACAGTGTCCCCTTGACGCGTCTCACAAAAATGCGCCCTAAAAAGCCGAAGAAAAAGAAAAATCCCCGGAAGCAGTTTGCAGATCAGAAAACAGATGCTGACCCAAAAAGTGCAGGAAGGAGACGAGGTAAGCAAAGACGCGATAGCAGCACAGGTCCCCGGAAAAAAAGATTATCAACAAAATCAAATCGACCTGGCAAGGGAAAAAACACTCGTAAGATAAAGTCATGATCAATTAAAAAAGAAGACGTCGGCCCAAGAACTACCAAGCCTTATAACCTGATCCTTGGATCTCTGAGTCGCTCATATTTCTCCTAAGTACTTAAAAAATCATCCTGACTGTTGCCTGGAGATTATTTAGTACTTATAGTTAGCA
>CAMYOP010000354.1 GCA_947260045.1 uncultured Desulfobulbaceae bacterium | reverse complement strand
GGATCCCTCCAGAGATGCGACAAATATCACGTTTTCTGACAGTTTAAGCAATGTTATCAGTGGCCTGACAGCCACCGCCGTGCCTGCAAATGGCTTTTGTGGTGCCAGTTCGTCGATAATAAACGTGGGAAATTTTCTGCTCTTTACTGGTGCTAGTTTGACTGCAGGGCAGTCCTGCACCTTTGATGTAACCTTGGAAGTACCTGTAGGAACATCTTCAAATACATACAACAATATCACTTCAGCTCTTTCAGCTACGATTGGCGGAACCCCTACAACTCTAGAACCAGCTTCTGATCAGCTTGTCGTCAATAAAAATCTATTATCTATTACAAAATCTTTCACAGATGATCCAGTACTACCGGGTGATAACGTTACCCTGCAATTTACATTGACAAATATGGATGAGACACGGACGGCATCGGCTATATCTTTTACAGATGACCTGGATGCTGCGCTTACCGACCTTGTTGCAACAGGACTTCCGGTAGCTGACATTTGCGGTACTGGTTCCAGTCTCTCTGGCACTGATACTCTTACTCTGTCAGCCGGAATTCTCGATGCTGGAGAAAGCTGTACGTTCAACGTTACACTCCAGACTCCGGCAGGGGCTCCAGTCGGTACGGTTGCGACAAACACAACAAGTAATATAACAGGGACAATTACCGGCCTTGCTGTAATTGGCACACCCGCATCCGATGATCTTCACCTGGGCTATCTTGATTTTTCAAAACAATTTCTCGGTAAAACAAAGGCTGGTGAAACGGCCACACTGCGATTCACTATTAATAATAACAGTTTATCGCTTGCAACCAGTGATTTGGAGTTTTCAGATGATCTTATAAAAATGTTTCCAGGCCTTACCGCAACTGGACTTCCCCAAAATGATATCTGCGGTCTAGGTTCTGTCGTCTATGGAACATCCGTCATAAGAATGGCAAGAGGCAAGCTTGGACCCAATTCCTCATGCACTTTTGATGTGAAACTTCAAGTACCACTCACGGCGCCCCACGGTTATTTTATCAACACAAGCAGTAAGCTTCAGCAGCTGAGCTCCTACGTGACAGGTCCTGCAACAGCAACACTGGAAGTTGATAACGACACAGACAATGACACCATTATGGATCAGGTCGACAACTGCCCAAATAATCCAAACCTTAATCAGCTTGATATTGATAACGATGGTATGGGCGATGTTTGTGATCCTGATGACGATAATGATACAATTCCCGACACCCGGGACAACTGTCCTTTTATGGCTAACACGAACCAACTGGATTTTGATAATGATGGTTTAGGAAACAAATGTGATCCAGACGATGATAATGATGGGGCTCTTGACGCATGGGAAATAAAGCATAGCCTGAACCCACTTGATCCATCTGACGGAGCTCTTGACCTTGATGGTGATAAATTTTCCAATGCGGAAGAATCATACTTCGACACAAATCCCAGGATTTTCAATCTGGACACTGATGGAAATGGAGTTCCTGACACTGTTGATCGTCTGCGAGGCGCTTTAATTCCTGGTCGATATTTACTCTTGAAATAAGGAGGTTACAAAAGAGTGAAGCAGGCCAGCATAATTCAGCTTTTTGGATTGTACCTGAGGAGGACTGTAATCAGCTGGAGAGTACTTGCCACCATTTTTTTTGCTTAGTGGCCGTTCCCCTGATAATTTCTTTTAACATATTTTCATCAGGACCATAGTACTCTTTCAACCTACTGAAATCTTTACCAAGCAAATAGGATATATCGCCTAATGCGTTGATTACTGTAAATATTTTTTCAGAGATATTTCGCTGATTCAGTTCTCGATTTTCCGAGTCTTCTCCCAAGATTAAATCTCCATACTTCTCTTCAGCACTCTGCACCAGCGCCAATGATCGAGCTTGAAGTTCCTTACGTATTTCAAAATTACCATCACTTGCATCAAGAAGTTTTTTCATTACCTGATAAAATCTTTCTTTTTCGTTCATAAAGTCAAAAGAATACTCAGCAAAGTGCTCACCCAAAATCTCTGCCAGTCCCGTATTTGCGGAGACTAAAACAGGTACCCCAAGGGACATGGCCTCAAGACAAACTATTCCAAATATTTCCCAGCGAGAAGGAAAAACACAGAGTGACGATTTTTTCAAAAACGAAATAACCTCTGTATGTCCAACCTGACCATGGAAAATAATTTGTTTTTTACATGATGCAGGGATCCTTTTTTGCCAATAATCGAGG
>CAMYOP010000353.1 GCA_947260045.1 uncultured Desulfobulbaceae bacterium | reverse complement strand
CATTGTCCTTGACCAGGCAATTACCTCCATTAAAATTCAAAGAGCAGACAACGAACTGCTTGCCTCGGCAGATATTACTCAGGGTAAGAAAGCTAGAGATTTAATTGTTTCAAGACCTATTACCCTGGGGAATAGCATCTTTGGCGAAATCCATATCTCACTGTCAACCAAAAGAGTTGATTCCATTTCTCGAAACTTGCTGCTTGCCATCCTTGGGGCAGTTATATTTTTTCATTTTTTTGGCATTATCATGAGCAGCCTGGCCCTCAAGAAAGCTGTGACCAATCCTTTAATAGTACTGAACAATGCCATGGAAAAGTTTCGTCAGGGGAGCCTGGATAAAAAAATCACCATCGCTGAACCTGCGGAATTTGCAGAACTTGCCCGCTCATTTAATTCAATGGCTAAAACTATTCAGAATAATTTTGAAGATATTCAAAATCAGCAGGAGCAATTGCAGCTTGAACAAAACAAACTGGCTACCATTGTCGACAGTGTTGCAGATGGACTCTTTGTCACAGATAATGATGGGGTAATAATTGGTTTTAATCGCTCCGCCACGCAAATTACAGAGTTTACTGAGCTGGACGCAATAGGCAGGAAATGTTCAAATCTTTTTCAATCTACCCTGTGCAAAGATGCCTGCGCTTTGAACAACCAGGGAGAGACAATACGAAACCAAGAAACCACCCTGAAGACAAAAGACGGTAGAATACTCAATGTCTCTGTCAGTTCTGCCATGCTTTATGATTCCGAGAAGATAGCAGTCGGAGGAGTCCAGACCTTCCGCGACATTACAACCGAGAAAAAACGCCAGGAAATGTATTGCCACACTGAAAAATTAGCAGCTATCGGCCAACTTGCAGCAGGCGTTGCTCATGAAATCAACAATCCCTTATCCAACATTTTAGGATACGCCCGTCGTATTAAACCGACATCAGAACATGCTACAATCATTAAAAGTGTATCGGTAATTGTGGAGCAAGCCAGAAAATGCAGTGAGATTGTCCGGGGATTGCTGGATTTCTCCCGAAGCTCAGGAGCTGAACCAAAAGAATTTTCCTTATCATCACTCATTGAAAAGGTTCTCTCCATGATGCAGTATCAAATTCAAAAGCAAGGAATTCAAATTGATTTTACTCCTGATGGGGATTATCAGGTTTTTGCCGACAGCGTCAAAATTGAGCAGGTTCTATTCAATTTACTCATAAATGCAATGCAGACCGACCCCAACCCTGAAAACATCTGGATATCGACAGGACGAGCTGGGACAAACATCTTTTTTTCAATTATTGATAATGGTCCTGGGGTGCCACCGGAACTTCATCAGAAGATATTTGATCCTTTCTATTCAACCAAACCAATTGGCGAAGGAACTGGGTTGGGTTTGTCCATCTGTGTTGGAATTGTCTCTGAGGCGAAAGGCTCAATCGATATTGAATCAAGAAAAGGTGGAGGGGCAATTTTTACCGTTTTTCTACCTGAAAAAGAAACGGAAGCATGAAATTATTAATCGTTGATGATGATTTGCGCCAAAGGGAACTGCTTGAAGAAGAGTTCACAGATTTAGGGCATGAAGTCACGGCCTGCAGTGATGGTCAGGATGCCTTGCTCTGTCTTGAAAATGAAGAATACCACACGGTCATCACTGATCTGAAAATGCCGGTGGTCGACGGCACAGAAGTTCTTAAAGCGAGCCAACGCCAAGATAGGGAACTTCCAGTCATAATAATTACCGGACACGGTACTGTAGATTCTGCCATCGAAGCTATGAAAATCGGGGCATATGACTATATACAGAAACCTTTTGATCCAGAAGAACTTATTCTTGTCACAAAAAAGGCTCTGAACCATTTTACTCTGATCCAGAAAAACCGTGAAATGGCTGCTGCCATAGTTACTTTAGAGTCTCGTGACCTGATCGGCTCCTCTTCTGCCATGCAAACTGTGAAATCTTTAATTGAGCGAATTGCACCGTTGGATGTGTCTGTTCTCATCCAGGGTGAAACCGGAACTGGCAAGGAATTGGCAGCAAGACTCATCCACAAAGCCAGCAAAAGGGCTGAAAATAAATTTCTGGCAATTAATTGCGGCGCTTTAAATGAATCATTACTGGAAACCGAGCTCTTCGGCCATGAAAAGGGTGCATTCACTGGTGCGGAAAAAGTAAAAACAGGCCTTTTGGAAACTGTTTCAGGTGGCACACTTTTTCTTGATGAAATTAACAGTATGCCCCCTTCCCTGCAGGTTAAACTGCTGCGCGTG
>CAMYOP010000352.1 GCA_947260045.1 uncultured Desulfobulbaceae bacterium | reverse complement strand
GCCACTCGACTCTTTACTTTTACCTGTGGCAAATTTCGAGACAGAGTCTAAAATACCTTTGGTGGAATTCTCAGAACTAGGGTCGTGTAGGCAGGTGTCTTTTAAAAATAAATCTGGCCCCTTTATCCGTTCTATTTCCTTCTATGACAATGTGCCCATCATTTTCCGAGGTTACTATCAACGGGTCATTTTCAAAGTATCCACTTGCAACAATAGACATTGCTATTTCTCGAGCATCCATTGCATCCCAAAGCAAACGTACTATTTCTTCATCGGTGGAGTCTTCGCGTAAACCAAATTCGACTAATCTTGGATTTTTTCGATCAAATTTCAGAACACTTTCATCTAATTTTATTATTTCTGTCATATTCTAGTACTTAGAGTTGAATTCTTATGAAGGGTAAATTGGTATTCCACCGATTCTTAAGCTTGACGGCAGGGATAAATAACCAGGATAGATAAAAAGCTCACTACCCTTTTTTTTGTTTTGCAAACTGTAATTTAGTGAGAATTCAAAGGTGTTGTCATATAAGCTTTTAATTTTATCATTATTATCGTAAGTCATGACCCACTTAACCATCTTTTGTCTCTTAATAAACCTTGAAAGCTTCTTATGGTCACTATCTTCATAAAAATTATAACTCAAGTTTCTGAGTTGGCCTAATTTATTGAAATAGGGTTAATACTTTGCCGTAACCTCTGCCCGGTTTGTACCATGTAAACAGCAGTGCTCATAATTGTATCAACAAGAACAAGCACAACATCTTCAGCAACTATGCCTGCAGAACGAATTTTCTCCATGGCCAGGCTGAGTATTCGCTGCATAGCCTCTACCAGGCTCAGGTCCTGCATCTCCTCGCTGCATGCAAAGAACAGCGTGCCCAGCGTTCGTGGATCATCATGACAACGCTGTTCAAAAACCAGGAAAACATACCGGGTCATGGCAATAGTGATATGTCCGATCATGCCGTCATAGTCACGCAGCTGCACCTCCCTTTCCAGGTTCAGGTAGTGCTTCATCATCTTGAAGAACACCTCAATCTCCCAGCGCTTGCCGTAGATGCGAACAATTTCTTCATCCGCCAAGTCAATCCTGGTCGACAAGACTGCAAGCCACTGGCGTTTTTTGTGACGATGGCGAACAAAAACAATTTTCACCTTCTGCCCTTTCCTGGTTTCCGTCACAACACTGGTCAGGATCTTTGCCTTACCCGGTCGCTTGCGCAACAGACTGTACAGCTTGCTCAACTTTACCCACTGGTCTTTGTGCTTGTAAAACACATTGGGCATATCCTTGGCCATGCAGATCACCGGCAAGTGCTGACCAAGGGTGGCCAGAAGTGCAGGGAAACAAAACCAACTGTCCATCAGAATATAATCGGCACGAATCCCAAACCGCAATACCCGCTTGACCATACTTTCCAGGTGTTCTGTGGACTTGGCCAGGGCTTCAAGCCGTCTCTTGTACCCACAACTCCGTTTGTCCAGTTCCTTCCTGATCCCTTGCAGCCGCTTGTCAGCCTTGGCCGAGGAGCAAAGAACGAAGTCCAGCGGCAGGAAGCTGTTCCCATCGGACCAGCCAAGGGTCAGCAGCTTAAATCCCTTCAAGCTGCAACCACGGTTGTGATCATACACCCAGGCAAGCAGCTCAACCACTTTGGAACGAGAGCGGTCATAGGTAGAGTCGTCAAAGATCAGGACTTTCTCTCGTTCCTCACTTGTCAGCACGTCGAAAAAACGAACAACAGTAGCCACCAGAGCCAGCATGAACTTGCGCCAATTATGCTTTGGATTCTTGAGGAAATCATACGCTGCATCCTTCTTAAAGCCCAAGCTGGAGTTCTTTACGATTCCCCGAGAAAAATTGACGCCTTCAAAGGGCAACGAGAAGATAACGGTAAACAGGGTGAGCGGAGACACGCCGCGCAGCTTTCTGATCCCGTTGCCATGCAGCAGGGTGCCGACCTTGAAATCCCTCATAAAGGAGGAAATCCTGTTCTGCAGTTGTTTTGCTTCTTGTTGATCCCGGTATTGTTTGGTAATATCCATTTAAGCCTTTCCTTTCTGATATTATTGAGTTTTTCGCAGATCCCAATATACCGGAAAGTGAAAGGCTTTTCACGTTAATATGTAATTATTTTAACAAATTGACTTGTTTTTCGTTCTCGTCAGAAGCAAGTCCGAAACTTGAGTATTCATTATATCCTCCAGACATTATAAGAGTTCGGTGGCAGCAAGACGCACATGCTCAGCTGTGACCATTAATTGTTCACCTTTCGCAGCAGCGATCA
>CAMYOP010000351.1 GCA_947260045.1 uncultured Desulfobulbaceae bacterium | reverse complement strand
GAAGCAGGAATGGAGCACCTCAGCAGGATGAATCTGCGCCAGATAGATCTGCTTTTTGTAATTTCTGATCCATCTGCACGAGGAATTCTTACTGCCCACCGAATAGCTGACATAACTGGTCCTCTTGGTCTTGAAATAAAGGAAAGATATCTCATTGTAAACCGGGCACCAGACCCGATTCCAGAAGCGCTTTCGGTTAAAATCAATCAAACCGTCCAAGATGCCGATTTACCACTCGGCGGAATTCTCCCCATGAGCAATGACTTGACGGAACAGGAATTAAGTGGTTCCTCCTACCTTAAACTTTCCATGGAAATACCGATAATACAACAAGCATTCAATATATTTTCTAATTGCATTGAAAATTGATAGTTGTAGTGTTGATTTGTTTGTTCTTTTGACTCGGGAAATGCTTCGACTTTGTACTGAAAGTGGTTACACCCAACAAATTCAAGAGTGTTGAGTAAATATGAGTAAACCGATGGTGGAATTGGTCAGTGTGACCAAGGTATATACAGCCAATGTTATTGCCCTGGAAGATGTTTCACTGGAAGTAGATACTGGAGAAATATCATTTCTAATCGGTATGAGCGGTGCAGGCAAAACCACCCTGCTGAAGCTGATATGTGGCGTGGAATCACCGACTGCCGGATATATTGGTGTTGGAGGGCGTAATATCAATCAATTAAGACCAAGAGAGATTCCTGGTTTACGGCAGGATATAGGCATGGCTTATCAGGATTTCAAACTCCTTCCTGAACGATCAGCAGCCCAAAATATTGCCATGTCAATGGAAGTGGCATATAAAAACACATCGACTATTAAACGCAGAGTAAAGGATCTTCTTGAAAGATTGAAACTGGAGGAAAAACATGATACTCCGGTAAGCAACCTGTCAAGAGGCGAACAACAGCGGGTTGCCATAGCCAGAGCTGTAGCCAACTCACCCTCATTGATTCTTGCGGATGAACCGACAGGTAATCTTGACCCAATGACAACTGAAGTGGTAATGGACCTGCTGGAACAATGCAACGATGCGGGAGCAACAATTATTCTCGCCACCCATGACGAGGCGATTTATCGCCACACGAAACACAAAGTAATGAAATTACACTTAGGCAAATTCCAGAACTGCAATTCCTAGGCAACAAACAGTTAAAATTGACCTTATGAAACCTTTACTCATAGCAGTGATCCAGGCCGGGCGAAATTTCAGGTATACCTGGGGATCGCAGATAATGACACTGCTAACTGTTTCTCTTTCAGTTCTTATTTTTTCTTTTTTCTTTCTTATTTATACAAACGTGATGAAGGCAGGTGTCAACCTTGGCGGTGACTTGCGATTAGCTGTTTATTTTGAGGAAGAGCCTCTTCCAGAGATGATAACCCGCCTTAAAAAGAAAATTACCGACTTCAGAGAAGTAGATAAAATAATCTATGTTTCAAAGGATGAGGCATACAACCGGCTGTCACAGCACCTGGGGGAAGATATTGATGTACTTGCTAACATAAATCCAATGTTTTTACCTCCTTCTCTAGAAGTATATCCTCCAAAGGACCTTAAAAATCTGTCGCAAATTAAACTTTTTTCCGAATATCTGACTAAACTGCCCGGTGCCATCAAAGTTCAATACGGCCAGGGTTGGATCAAGCGCTTCGATTATTTCACTAAACTGCTCCGCATAATTGTAATACTCAGTGGGGGCCTTCTTATTCTAACTGCGACATTCATGGTCGCGTATACGGTCAGACTGACCGTTGTTGCAAGACAGGAAGAACTGAAAATTCTCAGATTACTGGGGGCAACGAACAACTATATTCTAATGCCGTTTCTTTTGGAAGGGCTCTTCCAAGGTTTTTGTGGCTCAGCGCTAGGCCTTCTATCACTTGGGATTTTATACAGTTGGGTTAAAGACCGTTTCTATTCTCCAAGTTTTTTCGA
This sequence comes from uncultured Desulfobulbaceae bacterium, assembly GCA_947260045.1. Taxonomy (GTDB): domain Bacteria; phylum Desulfobacterota; class Desulfobulbia; order Desulfobulbales; family Desulfobulbaceae; genus CAMYOP01. The sequence goes on along the minus strand of CAMYOP010000351.1, from coordinate 352 downwards.
ATTTTTTGAATTCTCTTTCTTTTCACACACAATCATAGGAATTATTCTGCTTGCAAGTATTGCTCTCTGTATCGGAGGGAGCGTCACTTCCATGCGAAGATTCCTGAAAGTATGATATGCAAAATGCGTTCAAGACATATATATTTCGCGGCAGATGTATCCACCGGGAATCAATCCCAGCCAGTTCCGGTTTAGTCAAAACCTGCAGAACAGGAAAATGCCTCTTCCTCGTACTCTTTATCTCTGCGGTTTTACTTTACCCCAACCCGCCTTTTGCTGGCTTGTCTATCCCTGTACCCGCAAAAATTGCAAAATTTGTCCCATCCTTGCATATAGCATCTACAGGACTGGC
>CAMYOP010000350.1 GCA_947260045.1 uncultured Desulfobulbaceae bacterium | reverse complement strand
GAATTCAACCTGGATCTGCAGGCCATAGAAGAGGCCCTTTCTGAGAAAACCAAGGCGATTCTTATCAACAGCCCAAATAACCCAACTGGCCAAGTCTACTCTCAGGAATCTTTGGCAGCACTTGGCAAGCTGCTTGATGCAGCCAGTGAGAAGTTCTGTAAGACTATCTATCTTCTTTCAGATGAACCGTATCGAAAAATTGTCTACGATGATTTGAAAGTGCCATCTATTATGGCGGCGACCAAGAATAGTATCGTTGTCTCTTCTTATTCAAAAGATCTTTCTCTGCCTGGCGAACGCATAGGGTATCTAGCTGTTCACCCCGATATAGAAAACAAAGCAGTACTCATGGACGCACTGACCCTGGCAAACAGAATTTTAGGCTTTGTCAATGCTCCTGCTCTTATGCAACGCGTTGTAGAACAATTACAGGACGTTTCAGTTGACTCAAGCGTGTATGCCCGCAGAAGAGAAATTTTTTGTAAAATTCTTGATGAAGCCGGCTTTGAGTATGTCCGTCCCAAGGGTGCTTTTTATGTGTTTCCCAAGGTACCAATTGATGATGTGGAATTCTGTACTCTCTTGCAAAAGCATAAGATCCTGGCAGTACCTGGCAGGGGTTTTGGTGCTCCTGGATTTATTCGTCTTGCTTTTTGTGTGGATGAAGCTGTTATCGAACGTTCTGCGCCAGCCTTTAAGGCAGCCATGGCTGAGCTCGCAACACGTTAACACCATACGTTGTCAGACAATGTTTAATTGAGTGATGAAATATAAAAACCGGGCTCTATGTGCTCGGTTTTTATATTTATTATTAATGTGAATTGTTCTGGGAATAATTTATTTGAGATTCAGGAATGTCGCAGCATGGTAGGGTTGAATGCTCAGGATCTGTCTGCCCTGATTACGATATCACATAATTCCTGAACGATTGTGTCTATTTCTTTTTCATCTTCCCCTTCAGCCATAACCCTGATGACAGGTTCTGTCCCAGATGGACGCACCAGGATTCTACCACGATCAGTCAGTTTATTTTCGCTGCTGGCAACTGTTTCCAGGAGGGATGGAATTTGATCAAGCTCCAGTTTGGTTGATGTTCTCACGTTTCGGAGTATCTGGGGATAGGTCGTCATCACCTTTGCCAGCTCAGACAGTGGCTTACGCTTTTTAATCATAATAGACAATAACTGGAGTCCAGCAAGGATTCCATCACCTGTCGTGTTGTGCTCAAGAAATACCAGGTGTCCTGATTGCTCTCCGCCAAAGGAGTACCCTTTTTTACGCATTGTTTCAACAACATAGCGGTCTCCTACTTGGGTGCGAACCATGGAGCCGCCAAGTTCTGTCATGGCTTTTTCAAGCCCCATATTACTCATTACAGTTGCCACAAGAGTCTTCTTTTTCAGCTTGCGTCTGCTGAGAAGGTCTGCAGCACAAATGGCCATGATATGATCACCATCCACAATATTACCGTTCTCGTCAGAGACAATGAGCCGGTCGCCATCGCCGTCAAGGGCAAGGCCGATATTGGCACCTACTTTTTTGACAGTTTCAGCCATTAATTCGGGATGAAGCGCTCCAGATTGTTCGTTGATGTTTTTCCCGTCGGGACTGACACCCATTGTTGTCACTTTTGCCCCGAGTTCAGAAAAAACATGAGGAGCTACCTTATAAGTGGCACCATGGGCGCAATCTAGGACAATATGAAAATCATCAAGGGTATACTTTGCCGGAAAGGTGTTTTTGAGAAAAACGATATATCTGCCTTTGGCATCATCAATTCGCGATGCTTTACCTACTTCATCAGCAATGGGACGAAGTGCGGCCATTTTTTGTGAAAAAATAAGATCTTCTATGTCGGCTTCCATTTTGTCTGGAAGCTTGAAACCGTCATTGGAAAAAATTTTTATCCCGTTATCCTGAAAGGGATTGTGTGATGCAGAAATTACAACACCAGCATCAGCACGCATGGATCTGGTAATAAATGCAATACCTGGTGTTGGAAGTGGTCCGACCAGTTGTACATTGACCCCCATGGAACAAATTCCAGCAGCCAGAGCATTTTCAATCATATACCCTGATAAGCGTGTATCTTTTCCAATGACGATGTGGTGGCCTTTGGATCTATTTTTAACCAAAAAGGCTATTGCCCTGCCAATTTGCATTGCTATTTCTGTTGTCATTGGGAAGTTGTTGGCAACACCGCGAACACCGTCGGTCCCAAAAAGTTTGCGCATATTTTTATCCATATTTTTATTAAAATAGTATTGTTTAGTCTTTAAGGAAAAAAGAGAAGACTCTTCTTTTTTAGGA
>CAMYOP010000349.1 GCA_947260045.1 uncultured Desulfobulbaceae bacterium | reverse complement strand
TTAGCGTCACTAAGACCATGGCCACCTTTGGAAAACCTGGAAGACTTCCAGCGCCGGTTGAGCCCGAGATCCTGGAAGACATTGCCAGAGAATTGCAGGGCAAGGTTGTTGACATCACCGTAGTCTATTGAACTGAGCTCTTGTCGAGACATGACTGATGCAGATTAGGACAGAAAAGAGGGTCAGGCTTGACTTATGGGCACCTCTGCAGGTTAGTTGATATTCCTTTGACTTGAACCTGTAATGCTCTGTCATTTTGCATCCTTTTTTGAAGTCTGTTTGCAGCTTGGCTAAGGCCAGATAAATCACGATTCAAGTGTTTTGACAGCTCTGTTAGTGTGATATGTTTTGATTCAAGCACCAGATAGGCAATTAAAGCCCTTGCCTTTGCAGCGTTTCTGTTTCTGCCTGGTTGAAGTATCTGACGTGGTTCAATACTGCTTTCTTTGGAAACAAGGGAAACTATATCATCAATGGAATATCTTGCCTGGAACTGTTCATTGGCTTTTACAAGAGCAACTTCCGCAAAAGAGTCAGAACCAAGAATCCTTCCTTCATGGGTTCCACACTGAAATTCTTTTCTACTTTGTCTGTGTAAGTCCTGTAACACAAACTGTTCGTAAAGGCGTCTGGCATTATCCTCTTTTTCTCCAAATTGACCAAGAACCCAACTTGTAGTCAGCCAGGGAATTTTTGTTCCACCTATATAACAACGATGAGATGACCATTTGAATTCCTGCGGCAGCTTTACCATATGGGCTCTGACAGGATTAAGGTGTATATAGCGTACTAATTCAAGGAGATAATTGTCAGCATCAATCACAATGGCTTTGTATCGCCCCTGAAAGAGGTGGCCGGTCTTATTCCGGTTTGAATTGATGTGCCTGGTGTAGCGAAAACTCAAGTTTTGAATGATTCGAGACAGTGGAATTTCTAAAACCTGAATAACGAGGTGAATATGATTGGTCATACAGCAGAATGCATGAATTCTGTGTTTGTATCGTTCGGTACCCTGTTGGAGGAGCAGGTACAGTTTGCTTCTGTCTGCCACTCTAAAAAAGATATCCTGCCCAGCATTTCCACGTAAAATGACATGATAAAATGCTCCAGGAAAATGTATGCGTGGTTTTCGGGCCATGGTGGGATAAACTTACCCGCCTCATACCCATAAGTCAAGCCTGACCCTATTTCTGCTCTGCAGAATGTGCAGGAGGACCGAGCGCTGTCAAATATGGCGTCACTCGTGATTACGTCATTGGTCTTGAGGTTGTGCTGCCAACAGGTGAGATTCTCATGACTGGTGCCCGCACTGAAAAATCTGTGGTGGGCTATGATTTAACCCATCTTTTTATCGGTTCAGAGGGGACCTTGGGAGTATTTACCAAACTAATCCTCAGGTTGTTGCCAAAACCAGAAGAGAAGACGACTTTTCTGTTAGAGTTTCAGTCAATTGGCAGGGCCGCTGAGCTAGTTTCCGCAGTTTTGGCAGCAGGGATTTTACCATGTACACTTGAATATATGGATAAGACTGCTGTCAGCATCGTTCAAGACAAGTTGGAGGGCGTTGTAGGTGATAAGGTTGGGGCACTTTTACTGCTAGAACTCGATGGCACTGTCCAGCATGTACAAGAGCAAGAGCAACGCTTGCATCAGTTTTTGCAGGAAGAGCAGGTCCAGTTCAGGCAAGCTGCAGATAAATCAGAAGCGGAGCTGCTGTGGAGGGCTAGGCGGTCTCTTTCTCCTGCCTCTTTTTCCCTGCGGCCAAATAAAATAAGTGAGGATATTGTTGTTCCACGCTCAAAGATTCCCCACCTGGTGGCCTATACTGAAGAGCTTGCCGAAAAGCTCAATCTTATTATTTTGACATTTGGCCACGCTGGTGATGGTAATATTCATGTGAATATTATGATTGACCGGGAAAATCAACAGGAAACAGCAAATGGCCTGGAAGCCAAGGAAAGACTTTTTTCCTTTGTTATTTCTCTTGGAGGCAGTCTGTCAGGTGAGCATGGGGTAGGAATTACAAAATCTGAATTTATCCATATGGAGCTTGATGAAAATGCCATTACACTCATGAAGCGCCTGAAACAGTTTTTTGATCCTAATAATATTTTAAATCCAGGAAAAATATTCAAAGACTCGTTTGGCTGAATCTTTGCAAGTGTGGTCATCTAGTGGACTTGATAAAAGAATTTTCGTGTACTTCTTGCGCAGGTGCAGAATTATATGAATCGCCTCTCGGGAACGCTCCTCGATCGAATTGGCTCTGGATATATTCATTTGGAAATAAATTAATAGCGGGCGAGAAGGGGGTACAAGAGGAAAAATAGTTCTGTCCCCTTTTTC
>CAMYOP010000348.1 GCA_947260045.1 uncultured Desulfobulbaceae bacterium | reverse complement strand
CATATATTGGAAAAATAGATTAAGAGTGAAGCCATGACTGAAATCAAAAAGAAAAATAGATCTCCACAGATAATTACCGTGCTTGTACTTGGCTTCATTGTCTTTTTAGCGTGGTCAGCATATCAGGCAGGTGGACTGGGAAGCAAAGTTACCGACGCTGATTACTACAGCAAAGGCCTTAAATACAATAGCACCATGGTCGAAAAACGAGCTGCGGAGGTTCTTGGCTGGAACCTTGAAACAGAGCTCGAGGGACATACGGTTAAATTTCATCTTGTCGATCAGCAAGGTGGTAATATTGATCGGGCGATTGGCACCCTCTATCTCGCAATCCCCGGCATGGATAAAAATTATCACCTCCCTTTGCAGGAAGTCACCTCGGGGTATTATCAAGTCACCCTTGATGACAGTACCAAGGGTGCTATCCAGGCTCGGCTTGAACTTGAACGCGACGGTGCCAGACTCAACCGTCACCTGCTCCTCAACCTCTGAAAATTACTATCAAATTAGAGTAATGGCATGTCAATCATCCTTTCATGCGCACTTTCAGAATGCAGCACTCTTAAGCCCATACAATTTCATTTCCCATGACCAGTGAAAAAAAATTGTGCGACCACTGCTTTGATCCCATTCCGCAGGGAGTCAATATCGTAGAGATGGTTGATGGAGAAGAGAAATATTTTTGCTGTAACGGCTGCCACGGTGCCTATCTCATAATTGCTGGCGCAGGACTTGAGAATTTCTACAAACAGAGGCACTGGGAGACCAGCGGCCTTCCCACTGGTGCTTACACAAACCTGTATGATGATGATTACCTGGACACTTTTGTCTCCAGGAAAGAGCATGCCAGCGAACTGACTATTTTACTTGAAGGTATTCGCTGTGCAACCTGTGTCTGGTTAATTGAAAAAATGCTGGCCAGAGTGGACGGAGTTATCAAGGCCAGAGTAAATTATTCCACCCATCGAACAATAGTTGTTTTTCAACCTGAAAAAACCTCACCCGCACGTATTTTTCAAACCATAAGTCAACTTGGCTATATCCCCAGGCCCTTTAACAAAGATGAGATCCAGAAAGCCGAAGAGCGTGAACGAAGATCCCTGCTAATTCGTTTTGGCACTGCAGCATTTTTATCTATGCAGCTTATGATGTTTTCCGGTGCGCTCTATAGCGGCTATTTTCAGGGGATGGATGAAACGACCAGACATTTTTTGCAATATCTCGCCGCACTTGTTTCAACGCCTGTGGTTTTTTACTCCGGTTTACCATTTTTGCAAGGTGCATGGCGAAGCGTCCGAAATCTTGCACCAAATATGGATCTCCTCATAAGCCTCGGCGTGCTTTCAGCTTATTTTTATTCACTTGGCGCCCTCATAAACGATAAAGAAATATTTTTTGACACAGCAGCAATGCTTGTCACCCTCATCCTGCTGGGCCGTTTATTTGAAAATGCCGCCCGTGGCAAGGCTTCGCAAGGCATCGACAAGCTTTTGCTCATCGCGCCAGACAGTGCTTCCCTCATTGAAGAAGAGACAATCAAAAACGTACCAAGCTCTTCTCTCCAAATCGGTCAGCATATACTTGTCCGTCCAGGTGAACGGTTTCCTGTTGATGGAACACTTCTTGAAAAAGCAACCGAAATTGATGAGTCGATATTAACAGGAGAAACAGTACCAGTCTTAAAAGAAAAGGATCAAACAGTTTCTTCTGGTGCTCTTAATATCAGCACAGCGGTAAAGCTCCGTGTTGATAAGATTGCAAGCGAATCATTTATTGGCAGAGTAGCCAATATGGTTGAAGAATGTCAGAGTAGAAAAGCTCCTGTTCAGGCTCTGGTTGATCGGGTTGCCAGTATCTTTGTGCCAATAGTCGTTGTACTGGCTCTTGCTACCGGAATATTCTGGTACTTCCAAAGCAATGATATTGCCCTGCCTCTCATGTATGGCGTTTCAGTCTTAGTGGTCGCCTGCCCATGTGCCCTTGGCCTTGCGACCCCAACAGCAATCCTTGTTGGCACTGGTAATGGGGCGAGCCGTGGGATTCTTTTTCGTGGTGGAGACACTCTGGAAGCAGCAGGTAAAATCACGGTCGCCGGATTTGATAAAACCGGTACCCTCACCCGGGGAATTCCTCAAATACATAGTATACACCCAGTGGAGAGTGAGGAGGACGAGCTCCTTGCCCTTGCAGCCACGGTGGAATCAGGATCCAATCATCCTCTCGCTGTTGCTATTGTCAGGCAGACGGAAAAACGAGGCATCCCCTATACACCAGCTGCAGGAAGTGTCATCCCGGGGAAAGGGGTCTATCTTGAAACAGGGGGTGGACTTTTATTAGTAGGTAACCGAAAT
>CAMYOP010000347.1 GCA_947260045.1 uncultured Desulfobulbaceae bacterium | reverse complement strand
ATGCTACGAATCACGAAAATGCGTGCTACTACGTCAAGTTGAACATTAGTGGTAATCAGGTTTTTTTGAATAAAAAAAGCCGGGTTCAAAACCCGGCCTGATGCTGCTGGTGCAGCACTTATGTAAATTTCAGAGACTGTACACGTCAGCCGCCGAAATCATAGTCAAATAATTCATTACTGTTTTTCGAGAAATCAGACTTGCTGTATTTATGTTTTATTACCTCCCTTATACCATGTCCCTCAACAGTCGGGCATGTATTCACCAGGTCACAAAGCCTGTCGTCAAGCTCGGTCATGATGATATGCAGCTCCTCAATATGGGGTTGTAATTTAAACTTGTCGATAGATGGAATCCGATCTATCTCGCTGGAGAGTTTATGGAGCTTCTGGCTCCAAACTTCCAGCTCCTCTGCAACGTTTGAACAATAATCTCGGCTAGCCATGGTATACCTCCTGCCTTTCCTGCAGGCGAATAGTTTAACAAAGTACCTGAGAATGGTGTTATGATGTTCCATTCTGCAGAGTGCATGCTGTATTCTTCTCTTTATAAAGTAATAATTATTGTTTTGGAGGCAAGCTTAACAGAGGAACATGAAGAGAAAAATTCATGACATACACAGGAATGATGCTGTTTGTAAAAAATTGTAAAGTCCGCAACACTGTATATTAATGACTTTATTTACACAAGCCAGTAAAGCGTAGTTTAATTACGTTTTCGATATTTAAGGGCTCAGATTCTTCCTTTTCAGGGGCTGATTAAGGATTCTTTCTGTCTTTTTCTTTCTTTTTAGGTGCCAGAATGGCAAAAACATCCTGATGTCCATTTTTTTTCGCCTTGCTCAGGGCAGTTTCACCTGAGTATCCTTTTATCGTTGGATTTGCCCCATGTTCGAGCAAGAGTTTGACTGTTTCAAGATGTCCACGGTCAGCAGCACGGATCAGTGGGGTAAATCCTTCTTCCTTGTCCTGTAGGTCAAGTTTTGCTTCACTGTCAAGCAAAAGAGCAACAATTTCAGTATGTCCTCCGTCTGCGGCATAGTGCAGGCTGCTCCACCCGTAAATATCAACGGGATCAGCTACAGCTCCATGGTCAAGCAAGATTTTGAAAGTCTGCACATGGCCATTGTAAGCTGCCTCCATCAGGGCTGTCCAGCCAAAGCTATCACGTTTATCAACCATAGCCCCAAAATCCAGGAGCATAGAAACAACTTCCTTGTGACCTTTCAGGGCAGCTAAATGAAGTGCTGTTACCCCCTCTTTATTACTGAGATTCACCTCGGCACCAGCGGCAAGAAGACGTTTAACCAATGTTACATTTCCCTTCCTGGAAGAGGCCATCAGGCTGGATATGCCTTTCTTGTTCAAACCATTGATATCAAGTCCCTGAGCGAGTAAAAAATTGATAGTGACCATGTTCCCGGTTTCTGCCGCCAGCATGAGCGCATCTCTTTCTGCCAAACCCCTGGCCCGGATATCAGCTCCAAGCTTGACCAGTAATTTTACCGTATCTGTATGCCCTGACTTGGCTGCGAAGAGCAAGGCAGTCCAACCGCCGCTGTCCTTTGCCTCAAGGTTGGCTCCTTGTCTGACAAGAAATGCAACAATTTGGACGTGGCCCCCCTCAGCAGCAAGTATTAACGGTGTTCGGCCATGCTTGCTCCGGAATTCCAGGTCAGCTCCTCCGTCAAGCAGTTCTTTAACCTTTTGAATTTGACCGTGAGTAGCGGCAGATAACAAAAAAAGACCAACCTTTTGATATTCAGGATCATCTTTCGAAATGATTTTTTGAGTATGAACAGTTTCTTCACTTTTAGGAACATTGTCAGCAGCTACTCCAAAATTGTTCTGCACAAAAACCAGGGACAGCAAGACAATCGCAACCATTATTTTTGAGTAATCAGCTTTTATAATCCTTTTCCTCATTGGAGTATCCCTGTCGGTAAAGTCGTTTTAGAAGTTCAATCCGGATATGTTTCGTATATTATAGCACACAAGAGTCAGTGTTGAACAATGGTTAACGTGCAACCATTCATTTGTTTTGAATTCGCTCTGTTTGGTGAAGTGAGGCAAAATAATGGTTCGGTTATGGGAGAATAAATTATTTGTTTCGATTGTAAATAACGAAGAGGATACCGGGCAGGCATCCTCTTCGTAAAATTTTACTGTTATTTGTGTTCCTCTAGTACCTGGCTGAAGAAATTCAGGTCCACCGTAACAAAATCATGGGAGTGCCAGGGGTACAGTAGGGACATTTGTATTTACGGAATTGTTTCCCTGCAATCCCAGGTCGACTGTAATTGATTGTGGCGCAGCCGGAGTGGTTGATTGAAAATCATCCCAGGGAACAGCAAAGC
>CAMYOP010000346.1 GCA_947260045.1 uncultured Desulfobulbaceae bacterium | reverse complement strand
AGTGGTTTGTATGCAGAAATACATCCCTGGTGGAAAAAGCTCTATGACCAGGTCATGCTTTCCGAGCAATATAAAACCATACCTGAATTATTAAACACCAGCCCACTGACAATCATAGCAATAGTGCTAGTGGGAATAGGCATATATTTCTTTTTCCATCGTTCAAAAGATAAGTGGTATGTTGATGTGCCTTTGCGAGGATATATTCAACCTTGGCAAACCGCCCTGACCCTGGCTGTTTTAAGTACACTCTCCTATATCAGTGTAGGTATGCCCCTTGGCATAACAACTACCTATGCCAAAATAGCCAGTATGTTAGAAAATATTGCTCTCCCAGGTCACGTTGCTCAAGTCACTTTTTTTAATAGCCTTCCCTTGGATCTTGTTCATCCTCAGTCTGGCGCCTTGATGAAAGGAGGTGCTGGACCAGATTTTGATATGATCTGGCTGATTCAATTTCCTCTGATTGTGGGTGTTGTTTTAGGCTCCTTCTTTTCCTCTCTTTTGATAGGAGAGTTTAAGATTCATCGAAATATTCCTGGCAAACAGTTGCTTATGGCCTTTATTGGCGGTATTATTCTAGCGTTAGGCTCTAGAATGACACCTGGTTGCAATGTCTGGCATCTCATGGGTGGGCTCCCCATCCTGGCGATTCAGTCCATACTTTTTACTATTGGCATTATTCCAGGAGCTTGGCTTGGTTCTAAAATCCTTAAAACAATTATTTTGTCTTCTTGAGAGCAATAAAGAATGTCATCTCATACACCCAAAGAAATTATAATTGATGTGCGTGGCCAGGTTTGTCCGTCAACATTACTGGTTGCAATGGAAAAAATGAATCTCCATCAACTCGACTTGCGGGAAGGTAAGGTTATTTTACAGGTATTGACTGACAATAGGAGTGCAATTGCTACTATTCCTGGAACTGCTAAAAACATGGGCTATACGGTTACAGTCAAAGATAAATTAAGCTATTACGACATTTTAATTCGTCGCACTGAATCGTAGATAATTAGACTATGACAAGCTTAGCAGAAATTATTAATCAGGCCAGACAGGCATTATCCAAGCCAGACGTTTCGCTGCCAGAACCAGAAAATAAATCCGAATTTGGACCACTTGTCGTGTTTCTCAATGAGCTTATTGAAGAAAACAGAGTACTTAGTGCTGGCAATAAACAATCCTCTACCTATATCAGAGACAAGGTAAACCAGCTCCTCCAGGTGATGGGTACAGATTCCATTCAACCAGAGGAATTAGATAATAAACATTTGATTGATCTTGATCCCATAGGCATTGTTACCCAAAGTTTTAAACAAATTCTATCTCATCAGCGCCAGACCAATGAAAAACTTGAATTAACCATGAAGGAAATAAGAGCCATCTTTGACTCCCTTGGTGGCGGTGTCATGGTTCTCGATATACACGGCAAAATTTTGCAATGTAACCAGAAATTTGTCGATTTGTTTGGAGGCGCCCAGGAAGACACCATAGGGAAATCCTGCCGGGAAGTTATTTGTCATCGAGATATTCCTCTTGCTCAATGTCCCCATCACCTCATGCTGAAAAATAAAGATACAACAGTTCTTGAGAACTGGAATGTCTATGGCAAATATATGAATGTGGTAGCTTCTCCCATAAAAAATGAACAGGGAGAAGTAACCAATAGTGTGGTGCTCTATAACGACATTACTGAACTTAAAAATATAGAGAAAAAGTTAGCAGCTGAGGAAAATCGATTACGAGTGACCCTGCAGAGCCTTACCGAAGGTATCATCACAACCGATATAGATGGCAGTGTTCTTATGCTCAATAAGGTTGCTGAACAACTTACAGGCTGGACCCTGGAAGAAGCAGAAGGGAAAAATATCTGTGATGTCTTCTGGGTGGTTGACGAGGCCAATAGAAGCGAGTGCTTTAATGTAACTATTGCCACCCTTGAAAAGGGAAACATCGCCATAAATAAAAACGATAATCTGATTTTAGTTGGTAAAAATGGTGAAGAGCATTGGCTTGAAGCCAATGCTGCGGCAATTAGAGATGATTCTGGTACTGTTTTTGGTGTGGTGACAGCATTTCGCGATATCACGGAACAACGACGGATGGAGCACGAGGTACAAAAATCACGAAAGATTGAGTCGCTAGGAATCCTGGCTGGTGGAATTGCCCATGATTTTAACAATATTCTGACCAGTATTGTTGGGAATATCAGCTTGGCAAAACTCATCAATACCTCAGAAAATCTTGCCGATTTATTGTCTGAAACTGAAAAAGCATGCCAGCGGGCTAAAGGCCTCACATTCCAACTATTAACCTTTGCAAAGGGTGGCACTCCTGTTCGAAAGGTTATCACCATTAATCATTTAA
>CAMYOP010000345.1 GCA_947260045.1 uncultured Desulfobulbaceae bacterium | reverse complement strand
CTCGGAGCGACCGCTAATTTTTTATGTCTGGTTACCTGTCTGATATTTTCTCCTAAAACATCAGCAACGTATATTTCCTTATAGCCGGATTTGTCAGAAACAAAGGCTATTTTAGATTGGCTGATCCCGAGTTCGCCGGTAAGGTGTTTAACAACCTCATCACAGAATTTGAGTACCATTTTTTTGTTTTTATTCTTCGTTCCTCTATATTTTCTGCCAAAAACTCGACGTCCTTCAATGATATCAAGCAACATGAGTTCCAGGGAAATATCTGCCCCGGAAATGGTATATCTTCCCAGAACAACAAGGTCTGCTCCAACACTTTTCCAGTCTGTATCATGATTGCCGCCGTAGCTTTCAGAAGGTATTACTGCAATAAAACCGTGGAACTCCAAGGCCTTAGTCAGCAGTATTGCCATCTCTTTTCCCAAGCGATCAACTTTACTCGGTTGTGACTGGTTATTGAAATAGGGCACAGCAGTGGGTACTTTTCTGAGATTTGGTGAGGTGAAATCCAGGTAAACCCTTGCATGGACCGAGGAGGAAATACTACTACTTAAAATACATACAAAAAATATTACTTTTATAACACGTGTCATGATGAGCTTCCATTAACAATTTGAATTGGATAATAATTAACTTTAGAGGTTATTGTTCAAAATACACCAGACGGGGTAAACCGGAGTCCTATCTCAAGTTGAGATTCTTTTAAGTCTTCTGGAAATTTAGGCATCGCTCCCGCTTCCTGTATTGTTTTCATCAAGAATTGATTAAAATAGACGTTGCTTGATTTTTTTTCAAAATAACTTTTAGAAACGCTTCCATCTTTTCGGATTTTGATTACAAGAATTGCTTCCAGAGAATCATCCCAGTTTTGTAAAGGGGGTAAAAACCAATTATTCTGAATTTGTTGATATACAGCTGCATAATATCGCTTCATGACTTCATCCATCTCAACACCGGCACCAACCGGGCCTCTCGGGCCACTGCTTGTTTCTTGCGTTGTGGTTGCAGCGGGAATGGATGATTGTGCATGAATAGCATCGCGTAATCTTGCTACTGCATCCTGGGCAGTTTTGGTAGCAATTTCTTGTGATCTTTTAAGCTGTTGCTCTGTCCGCTTTCTTTCGCGGGCAAGAGCCTTTTTGGTTTTTTCAAAATCTACTTCGGATTTAGGTTGGGCTTTTTTTATTTTCCGTTTAACAGGTCGCAGTGAGATAGGTTTCGCCTCCGGGGCAGCAGGCAAGGCCGTTGAAACCATTTCACTTGCGAGACTGGTACTTTGTTTGACGCTTTCAGGTTTTGGTGGTGGGGTAGGCTTTGCTGCTTGCATAGGCGGAGGTTTGGCAGGGGTCATCTGTTCAGCTAATTCCGTTACATTTAAAAGGTCAACCGTATAAAATTCTGGAATTTTGGGCCTGCTCAGGAAAATTGAGGGCATTATCATCCCAGTAGCAAAAACCAGAATATGCAGAACAACTGCAAGGTTTAAAGGAGTTTTCCATCGATTGCCAGAGAAATCCTTGACGGATTGGCTAAGAAGAAAGTCTGGCGAATTCATACATCATTATCTCTTGTCAGCTGGCTGGGTGATCATCCCCAGTTTTTCAAAACCCGATTCCTTTATATCAGCCATTACTGAAACAACAAGACCGTAGGCTACCTGCTTATCAGCTTTGAGAAAAATGGGTTTTTCATTATCTTTTGTTGCTTTTGCAGTTAGTTGCTGTTTAAGCAGGGTCTGATCCAGTTTAATTTTATTTAGGTATATTTCGCCTTTTTTATTGATTGCGACGACTATCGGATCTTCCTTTTGACGCAAAGGTTGGGCGGTTGTCTCCGGAAGGTCGACATCAACTCCCTGGGTCATCATTGGCGCAGTAACCATAAAAATGATCAGCAGAACTAGCATGACATCCACTAGCGGTGTCACATTGATTTCAGCTACCAATCCCTTTCGGCCGTTTCCCTGTGTCATAGCCATAGTTTCGTACCATGTTGGTTATTTATAGGTGTCAGCTTTAGTACCATATCTTTACATTTGGTAGAAATAAAAACGCAGGATGCAAGGAACAGTCAATTGCTCTCCAAAACATCTAATTATACTCTTGCAAGCAGGTCTCTTTCAACAAGGTTTAAAAAGTCTGTGGAAAAATTTTGTAATTCATTTTCAACATCTGCAAGCATACTTGAATAGTAATTATAAAAAATTACAGCCGGAATGGCTACGGCCAGTCCAGCAGCAGTTGCTACCAGGGCTTCTGATATTCCGGGTGCAACAACTGCAAGGGAGGCCGATCCCCGCAAGCCGATTTCCTGAAAAGAGGTCATTATACCCCAGACAGTTCCAAAAAGGCCGATAAAGGGGGTA
>CAMYOP010000344.1 GCA_947260045.1 uncultured Desulfobulbaceae bacterium | reverse complement strand
CTATTTCAGTCAACATTCAATGGATGTTCTTGATCCTGCAAAAACTGTGTTTGAAACAGTACAGGAAGTTATTCCTGAGGCGAATATTGGGGTGATTCGCAATCTCTGTGCTGCTTTTCTGTTTCAGGGAGATGATGTTGACAAGCGTATAGGTAATTTGTCTGGCGGGGAAAAGAGCAGGGTGGTTATTGCTACATTATTGGCCAGACCATTGAACCTGTTAATCCTGGATGAACCGACCAATCATCTTGATATCCAGACCAGGGAGATTCTGCTCAAGGCACTGAAGGGTTTCGCTGGCACTGTTGTAATAGTCAGCCATGATCGGCATTTTCTTCGTTCCCTTGCAACCCGCGTTTTTGAGATTGATCACGGCGAAATGCGAAATTTTGAGGGAGATTATCAATATTACCTTGAGCAGACAGAAGATAAAAACCTTGTACGTGCATAAGCGCTGAAAAGCGTATTGACCGTTTCGATCACCAGGCATGTTCCTGTATTTTTTCTATAAATTATTTTTTTAACATATTCACCATTCATAGTGGCTTAAGCGAAGGAAATTTTCATGATAACTGCATCAAGCATTGCTCTTTCTTACGGGAAGAGAGTTATTTTTAAAGACGTTAATATCAAATTCACTCCTGGTAACTGCTATGGTCTTATTGGGGCCAACGGTGCTGGTAAATCCACCTTTTTAAAAATATTATCTGGAGATATTGAAGCGGATAAGGGTGATGTAAGTATTGGTCCCAGAGAGAGGATTGCTATATTACGACAGGATCATTTTGAGTTTGATGAAGAAACAGTTCTCAATACTGTTATAATGGGTCACAAAAAACTTTTTCAGGTGATGGCCGAAAGGGATGCTCTCTATGCAAAAGGAGAATTCTCGGAAAAAGACGGTATTCGTGTTGGCGACCTTGAAATTGAATTTGGAGAGATGAATGGCTATGAGGCTGAGGCTGAAGTCGCTGTATTGCTCAGTGGACTTGGGATAAGCGAGGAATATCTAGACAAGAAGATGAAAGACCTTGAGGGCGGTGACAAGGTCAGGGTTTTGCTTGCCCAGGCCTTATTTGGCAATCCCGATGTTCTACTACTTGATGAGCCCACAAACCATCTGGATCTGAAATCCATTGCTTGGTTGGAAGAGTTTCTATTCCGCTTTAAAAATACAGTTATCATTGTTTCCCATGATCGTCACTTTCTCAACCAGACCTGTACCCACATTGCAGACATTGATTTTAGCAGGATTCAGATTTACGTCGGCAACTATGATTTCTGGTATCAGGCAAGTAAGCTCTCATTAAAACAGCGCCAGAACGAAAATAAAAAAATAACAGCCAAAGCCGATGAGCTTAAATCATTTATTCAGCGTTTCAGCTCCAATGCTTCTAAAGCAAAACAGGCAACTTCCAGGAAAAAACTTTTAGATAAACTGACTGTTGAAGATATGCCATCCTCTTCAAGAAAATATCCCTTTATAATTTTTAAACCAGAACGCGCTTGTGGAAACGTTATTTTGGAGATAGAAGGACTTTCCAAAGAAATAGATGGAATACCTGTTCTCAATGATTTTTCTTTAACTGTTAATAATGGCGATAAAATTGCTTTTGTGGGGATTGATGGGCTGGCAAAAACAACGCTTTTTCAAATTCTGGCTGGAGAACTTGAGCCTGACAGTGGTTCCTTTCGCTGGGGGGTTACTATCACTCCATCATATTTTCCTAAGGAAAATTCTGAATATTTTGAAAAGGACTATCCTCTGGTTGGCTGGCTTGGTCAATACTGTGGCTCAGAAGGAGAGAGTTTTGCTCGCGGTTTTCTCGGTAAAATGTTGTTCTCAGGTGAGGAGGCCATGAAAAAAACCAGCGTGCTTTCCGGTGGTGAGCGGGTACGCTGTATGCTCTCCAAGATGATGCTTTCAGGTGGCAATGCCTTAATTCTGGATGAACCCACCAATCATCTTGATCTGGAATCCATTACTGCTCTCAATAATGCTCTTATAAAATTTTCGGAAGTATTATTGTTTTCCTCCCATGATCACGAGTTTGTCTCCACTGTGGCCAATCGTATTGTAGAAATAACTCCAGGGGGAATCATTGACAGAATGATGGGCTTTGACGATTACCTTGAAAGTCCTGAAATTGCCAGTCTTCGCGAACAGTATGGTCTGGAGTGCAGTTTCTAATAAGCCTTTTTGCAAAAGAAAGAGAACTTCAACTTGGTAAATTTCCATGTTGTGTAAAGTGAAACTTCTATGCTGAAACTGTTTTTATGTATAAGCATGAGTGTTTTTTGTTCTTTTTCCAGGTTTTTTATATGGGGATGAAAATAGTGGTGCACAGAGAAGTAGTTCTGTATCAGAAAATCTTGTTCTCCTTCATGGTTTAACCAATAAGCATCCCTGGTCTGATATTTTTCTGGA
>CAMYOP010000343.1 GCA_947260045.1 uncultured Desulfobulbaceae bacterium | reverse complement strand
TTACAGAGTGCACATTAAGAAATTGCTACTAGAATAGAAAATAACGACACTCTATCAATAACATCCTAACTTTTTTCTGAAATGGTCATGTATTATTTTGGTTGATAATACGTTCTGAAAGGCAACTGGTACGTTGCACAAAAGTTTTCAAGAGAAGGGGGTCACCCTGATCTCCAATGGATATATTTGAATAGAATGAAATTGTAATAATTTTTAGGGCAACCGGTAATTTTTGCGTAATTTGGTCCCATAGAATTCCATGTGGAAATGAATAGCTGTTACGTTAAGGACAAGATGAATAAACGTATACCAATTTGGGGAGTACACTGTTTCATGCTTTTGGCAGCAATGATTGTTGCTACCTCATTCCCAGTAGGAGCAGCAATTACAGAAGGTCTGGATCCTGCTGTATTGACGCTGATACGGTTTAGTTTGGCTGTTGTGCTTTTCTTCCCATTAATTTTGCTAAAATACTCCATCCGTCTGCCATCCACAAAAAGTATTGCAGGCTATGCATTAATCAGTGCCAGTATTGTTGGTTTTTTTTGGTGTATGTTTGAATCATTGCGCTATACAACTGCCCTGAACACCAGCGTAATTTTTACCTTGGTTCCAGGAATTTCAGGTATATACAGCGCTCTTCTGCTCAGAGAACGGCTTGGCAGAAATCGGCTTTTAGCACTTTTGTTTGGAATGATTGGTGCAATTTGGGTGATTTTTAAAGGTGATATTCATAGTTTAATGGCCCTTCAATTGAATTATGGCGATCTTTTGTTTCTTGCAGGATGTTTTCTCATGGGATTTTACACTCCTTTAGTTAAACTCTTTCATCGCAAGGAATCCATGGCTGTAATGACATTTTGGATTTTGAGCACCGGTGTGATTTGGCTGCTGTGTCTCTGTGCATTCAAGCTCAGTGCTGTTGATTGGCGTGCTGTGAAACCTCATGTATGGGTTGGCATAATGTATCTTTCTGTTTTTTCAACCATTGTAACATTTTTCCTGACCCAGTTTGCTACCATGTATCTGGGACCGACCAGGGTCATGGCTTATAGTTATTTCTATCCTACATTTGTGTTGGCGATTGATTGGGCATTGGGTAATGGTCTGCCGACTGCCAGAACCATACCGGGTGTTGGAATCGTTCTGCTTGCAATGGTGATTCTGTTAGGAGGAAAAGAAAATCAATCGGGAGCCAAAGGAAAATAATGGAAACTGAAATGGTGATTTCAATTTCTAGAATATTCGGAATACAGGGGTGTGCATATCGAAGTGAACCGGACAATGGAATTACAATAATTAACGGATTCTCCTTAACTCAATACGTTTTGCGTTAGTGCGAAAGGACTTTTTTGATGAGATTGGCCAACTGTGCCGGACTGTAAGGTTTGAGCAGAGTACCATTCATCTGCTGAATTGTTTGACTTTGAATCTCATCCAGAGAATATCCAGTGACAAGAACAAATCGTACTTGCGGATTTAATTCTTTCATTTCATTGAAGAGTTCCAGACCAGATTTCTTAGGCATGACCATATCGGAAAAAACCAGGTCAATCTGCTGCTGGGATTTTTTATAAATATCCAGGGCCTCTTTACCGTCTTTTGCCTGCATGGTTCTGTAGCCGAGACTCTCGAGCATATCAATTGTTAAGGTCCTAAGCATGTCTTCATCCTCAGCAATCAGAATTGTTTGTCCTTCACGTGATGAAGGAATCAGGTCCGCTACACTTTTCTGGGAAATAGAAGCAAAATCATTTTTTGGTTGGCTGGTAGTTTGGATAGGCAGGTATACTTCAAAAGCTGTTCCTTGTCTTACTTTGCTTTTCACGTCAATCCAGCCGCCGTGACCTGCGACGATGGAATAGGCCACTGCCAAGCCAAGTCCCGTTCCCTTGCCCACTTCTTTAGTAGTAAAAAACGGTTCAAAAATTCTTTGGATAACTTCTGCTTTAATTCCGCAGCCAGTATCGGACACTGAAATGCATATATATTCATCTCCCGTGTTAGCATCCATTTCTTTGCCAAATTTGCTCCGGCTGACCTTTTCTGTTTTGAACTCAATGAAACCGCTTCCTTCCATTGCATCTCTTGCGTTAACAGCCAAATTTATCAGTACCTGAGTCAACTGGGTTTCATCTGCCTGGGTCAGAGGGATATTGTCCTGGAGTTGCAGTTTGATTTCAATGGTCTCCTCCATTATGCGTTTCATGAACTCGACATTGTTTTCTAATAAGGAGTTTACATTCAGCTGGTTGAATTCCAGGGGGATTTTTCTACTGAACAGAAGTAACGATTTTACAAGATTGGCTGCTTTGTCGGATAGTTCCAGAATGTTTTGCAAGTTACCTGAGATCGGCGAGTCTTTATGAACTATGTTCATACTCAAACCGGCATATCCTATAATTCCGGTTAGCAGATTGTTGAAATC
>CAMYOP010000342.1 GCA_947260045.1 uncultured Desulfobulbaceae bacterium | reverse complement strand
ATCCATATTGGTTGGTACCATTGTAGGATTAATTTCTGGCTATTTAGGAGGAAGGGTAGATCAGTTCGTTCAGTATCTAATCAATACATTTTGGTCTATTCCCACAATTCTCCTGGTATTTGCAATTGTTGTCGGTTTTGGAAGAAGTCTGTTGGTGATCTTCATTGCGGTAGGACTTACGATGTGGGTAGATGTTGCCAGACTCATCAGAGGACAGGTCATATCAATAAAGGAGAAAAATTTTATCTCAGCCGCCCAAAGCCTCGGTGTGAGTAAGATTAAAATAATGTTTAAGCACATCTTACCCAATACGCTTTCCAGTCTCTTTGTAATTGCAGCGGCAAACTTTGCTATTGCCATTCTGATAGAAGCAGGCTTAAGCTACCTTGGTTTTGGAGTACAGCCACCTGTTCCCTCTCTAGGAAACATGCTTAACGAAAACTATGGATTTGCATTAAGCGGCAAACTCTTTATGGCGATAATTCCAGCCAGTACAATAATGCTTTTGGTATTGGCATTTAATTTGGCTGGCAATGGGCTTAGAGATATCTTTGACGTCAAAGAATAATATTGAGCAGAGAACTCGACATACTCGAAAAACTTGAAAAAGATATAAACCTGAAGGAGCTTCAGATCAAGAGTCTGTTGACGATCACCCAGGCTATTAATGACAATGTATCATCTGAGGGTCTTTTCATAATGTACCGCTCTTTTTTAAGTTGGGAAATGGGAATAGAGCGCATGGTCCTATTTATTCCCGAAGAAGATCAATGGGTTTGTGCCACCAAGATAGATGTGGACATTGACAACCTGGATGACCTGGTTCCATTAATTCTGCCTTTTAATAGATTACACACCATTAAACAAGACGATCCCCCCATACTCAAATTGTTTGATATAGTAATCCCCGTGTACCACAAGGCAGACCCAATTGCATATTCGCTTATAGGTGGAATTAGAGATAAAAACGACCTCTACAATAAGATTCAATTTATAACTACCATTACCAACATTATTGCAGTTGCCATTGAAAACAAGCGCCTATTTAAGCAGCAGATAGAACAGGAGCGGCTCAACAAGGAAATGGAGCTCGCAAGTGAAGTTCAGCGTATGCTTATTCCGGAGAGTTTCCCGAAAAGCGAACATTACGAGCTGGCAAAAATATATCAGCCACATCTAAACATAGGAGGTGATTATATAGACTACATAAAATTTGATGAGCACAAATTTGCACTTTGTATTGCGGACATCTCTGGCAAGGGTGTTGCTGCTGCTCTTTTGATGGCCAATTTTCAGGCCATGTTGCAGAGTTTGATTTTCCAATACAGAGACCTGGAAACCTTTGTCTTCGCTTTGAATCAGGGCGTATATCGAATTACAAAAAGCGATAAGTATCTGACATTTTTTGTCACTGAGATTGATACAAAAAACGAAACACTTAAGTATGTAAACGCAGGGCATTATCCTCCCATATTTTATGATGGAAAAGAATTGCAAGAGCTTAGACACGGAAGCACCGTTATAGGAGCTTTTGAAAAACTGCCTGACATTAGAGAGGGTATTATAAAATGGAATAAAGAATCAATACTCTTATGTTTTACTGACGGCCTTGTTGATTTGAAAAATGACAAAGGAGACTATTTTGACGACGATAAAATAAAAAACTTCGTGATTGATAATTATAGCAAATCAGCAGAGGATTTTAACAAAGCATTGTTGGATGAGATTTATATTTACAAGGAAAAACAGTCATTTGTAGACGATATTGCTATATTAACAACCAAATTACACTGATAGATGGCAAGGCCAAAAAGGAACAGAATTGTAGCGGCTCTTTTTGCACTCCTTGGAGGAAGTTTCGGCTTACACAAGATCTACCTGAGGGAGTTTAGTGGCTTTATCTTTTACATGTTTATCATGTTTATGACAGCCGGGGTATTTCCTGTGACAGCATTGTTTGGGGTCTTCGAGGCCATTAGGCTATTCAATATGTCTAATGATCAGTTTGACAAACGATACAATAACGTACCAACACATTCACCTTATAGGAGAGAAAGAGGACGACCAAGTTATAGGCGGGTAAAAGAACCA
Organism: uncultured Desulfobulbaceae bacterium; assembly: GCA_947260045.1. GTDB lineage: Bacteria > Desulfobacterota > Desulfobulbia > Desulfobulbales > Desulfobulbaceae > CAMYOP01. The sequence goes on along the minus strand of CAMYOP010000342.1, from coordinate 339 downwards.
GTTGTTGATAGAACAATTAAGAAAAGGCACAACCCATATATCAAAACGGCCAAACAACTTAAGAGTGAGTTTGCCCTTGAAGAAGCTGCAGAGCAATATGTAAAGTCACTCGAGATAGACTCTAAAAATATGAGTGTTTGGTTTGACCTTGCCTCTGTATATTCATTGCTTGAAGAAAAAGAGAAGGCGATGGCTGCCATCAAAGAACTGTTAGCCTTAGGATTCAAAGATTTTGAAAAACTTGAAAAGCACGACGACCTGGCTTTTATAAGAATTCAAAAAGAGTTTGAAGCACTTAAGGCAGCAGGATACAGGCCGGGAGCAGCAAAAAGAATAAGC
>CAMYOP010000341.1 GCA_947260045.1 uncultured Desulfobulbaceae bacterium | reverse complement strand
GAGAGGGAAAAGATCAACATCACCTGCGTGATCTTTACTTTTTAGATGAGTTTGACTCAGGCAATATGATTGCTGTCGACTTGGCAGGAAGTTACCATTACACGGATTATATTTCTTTTATGCTCTCATTTCATTACCAGAATTTTGAAGAGATGAAAGGGGAAACAACAGTTACCGACCTTGCTACAGGTGTTAACACCAAATATATAGGGGAGGTTGCTGGGATGGATAACAGGTCGAGCATGGTCTCTTTTTCAGCCTTGTTTAATTTTTAAAAAAGATTCTTAGCTGCTGTACGTCGCTTGACAGTTGTGTCTGCTTGATTGGAATTGTTAAAGTGTGAGTTGTAAAACAACTTGGCCCAAAATATTTGATTATTTTGGGCCAAGTTGTTTAGTATACGTGTTCAGGTAGCCATATATCTAAGTCATCTACATTTGATGACCCATCATTTTGCCACTTTTTCTCATTTTTCTTTTCTTGCGTATCATCTGGGTGTCTTTGTGCATGTCCATGTAAGCTGCTTCAACGGCATCTTCAAATGAGATAAGTGTTCCACCATTTTTGCTGATGAAGGTTTCAGCGTCAGTTTTTTGGGCAAATGCCCATTTTGCCCTGCCGGTCATTACGCCTGGATTTTTTTCATCAAGAACCCAGTATGCTGCATGAGCATCTATTTTCTGCTTTGTGTTAAAATCTCCCACCGTTAATGTCACTGGAGCTTTATCTATATTGAGGGCAAGGTCAATGGCGAGGCAATGTACAGAACAGAGACCTGTTTTACTTTCATCGTCATACGTTATATCTATTGCAGAGTGAGAAAACTTCTCTAAGTTCATGCCGCAATAATGACACCCTGGTCCTGCCATTTTCTTATGCCCACCATGTTCAGCGGCAATAAGCATTGCTGGCATGAGGATACTCAGTACAATAATTAATCCAAGTCGAACCTGATTCATCATTTAACTCCCTGTTCTTATAGTTGAATAATTGGACTGTTGATTTCAGTCCCTGGCTTGTGTCTGAACTAATCTGCCAAATTAATTTTGGAGCCTTTCGTTCAAGATAAAGCCAAAACTACCATAGGTTTAGCGAACTGGGGGTGTGGCAAATTGTCCCACCTAGTGGTTGTTCCAAAAAAGGTACTGTGAAATAGGGGAAAAGGAGAAAGTGGGTAGGAGGAAAGAGGCTTTGAACCTGTATATGATGGTTACTGAAACATACCTGAACCTGTGAGGAATTTGTAATATTTTTGCTATTGATACGCAACCAATAGATTGATTTTTATCCTAAAATGCATCAATTGTCACCAGTCCGAAAAACTCACTCAGCAGGTGAATAAATGAATTTTTTTCTCCTTGAACAATCTGACGACGAATTATAGACAGAGCCACTTTGAGCTGGCGCTGTATTGGGAAAATCGACTATGAGGCTGTTACCATCAAAAGAGACCATAACTATTTTAAAAGTTCGCTGGGCATAACCAATGCCTCTTCTGTCGAGCAGTTGAGACAAGGGCTTGATGAGCATGCAAAGGAATATCTTGCTGTAGCTCAAAAATGTTCTGGTGCCATGTTGAAAAAGGGTGGCTCTGCTAACAGTTTGTAAACGTCAGGAGTACAAGGAGGCCCCATGTATTCACCAAGATAATCCAGGTAGCAGTGAGTACAATAAAGATGTTAGTCAATAAAGGAGTAGAGAATTAGCCCTCCGGTTCCGCTATTTTTTTAAAGCTACGCCTCGTTGCTGCAACCTCCCATTGGAAGGTATTGATCATACAGGCTCAGGCCATTCCAAAATGTTTCATTTGGCGTTCGACCTTTACAGTATTTTCTCTGAGAACCACTTGAATTATTGTTGAAAATAGCGGTATGAAATAGTGAAACATTGCTGGAACTGGTACAGGTTTTCTTTTTTATAAATCAGTCTAAAAAAGTGATTTCTTATCACCATCTGCCCATATTGAATGAAAAAGAAGATTATTAGAACTATTCAGTACCGCAACCAACCTTCTTTATGAAACAATTAGCATAACATTGAGAACCTTATTGTTTACACCCTGAACAGTCCAAATTTTATCCCATCTGTTTACCAGAGTTCCCAGGCGCTATAATATAACACATAAATTCCCAGCAGCAGATTACTTGTACCGTGGGCAACTATACAGTTCCAGAGATCACGTTTCCAATACAGAAGAATATTTAAAAGGCTGCAATATATTGCTGCTGCTAGCCACTCAGGATGAGCCAGGGTGAACAGGATGGTTATCCAGAGAAAAGATTTCAAGGTGAAAACACCGATTTCCTGCTCCTGCCAATCGGGAGAAATTAACCACCTTAAAAGAAATCCCCGCCAGAAAATTTCCTCGACAACCGGCACGATAACAGCTAGCCCTAATAAGCGAACAGCAATAAAACCCCATTGCCCTAAAGGAT
>CAMYOP010000340.1 GCA_947260045.1 uncultured Desulfobulbaceae bacterium | reverse complement strand
GGAACCCAGCATAGCTTCTATGATTCAGACCAGGTTTTCTATTTTTCGACCCACCAGTTTCCTTATTATCCAGGAACGGGTTCCCTGCTTGAAACAGGAGAAGGAAAAGGAGAGGGGTACACTATAAACGTTCCCCTTTATGGTGGGCAGGGTGACAGTGATTTTGCCAGTATATTTAACACCATGGTTAAACCACTTGTACGCCAATATAAGCCGCAGCTTATTCTGGTTTCCTGTGGATTTGATATTTATAATGGTGATCCACTTGGTTCCATGCAAGTCGGTCCAGCCGGATTTTCCTACATGACAAGGGTCCTGGTTGAGCTCGCTGAAGAATTATGTGAGGGAAGGCTTCTCATTACTCTTGAGGGGGGCTATAATCTAACAGGAATGAGAGACGGGAGCCTGGCTGTATTAACGTCACTGTGCGGAGAAGCTTTGGGTGAGTCCTTTCCAAGCTATTTGAGTGACGAACAATTTGAAAATTTTGCCACTCAAACTGTTCCTGAGGAGCAGGTAAAACAGGCACTGGATGTGGCAAAAAATTATTGGAAACTGGATGATTAAAATTCTGCGGAAATCCTTCCTTTTAATGGCTTAAAAGGAGCTCTATCCCAGATGCATCTGCTGAAAATTACGTACTCTTTATAGAAATCCTAAAAATTAAATAGATAGTTAATTTATAATGAGCTCAAAAATTTTAATTGCCGATGATGACGAAATGGTACGAAATGCTGTTGAGAAAATACTTTACCTTTTTAATCATGACATTGTGGCGGTTCAAAGTGGCTATGAAGTATTAGACAACGTTGATGATAGTTTTGATGTCATTATTTTAGACATCAATATGCCAGACCTCAATGGGTTTGATACACTTGAATTGTTAAATAAACAGAAATGTGATATCCCTGTTCTGTTCTTAACTGGCCAAGGCTCAATGGACTATGCTGTAAGGGCCATTAACCTTGGAGCATATGATTTTTTAACAAAACCAATTGAAGATATAGAGCTTTTTCATATTAAAGTTAAACGGGCCATAGAAAAGAGAAACTACGTCATTCAGGAGAAACAACACAAGCAAAATCTGGAAATAGAAGTTCGAGAAAAAACCAAAGAGATTGCTCAAAGTAATGTCCTCCTGGAACAATATGGCCACCAGTTGGAAAACGCAACTGTTCAGATTATGGCCAGTCTCCAGGTTGCCATGGAAGAGAAGGATGAATATACAGCTGGTCATACCTTGCGAGTGACCCAGTTCTCCATGCAGCTTGGTAAAAAATTGGGACTTGATGATGAAGAGCTCTTGGTACTTCGTCGGGCTTCAGAATTTCACGATGTTGGCAAACTGGTCATTGATATATCATATATTCAAAAACCTGGAAAACTCACCCGTGAAGAGTGGGTTCTTATTAAGAAACATCCCGAGGTCGGTGCAAGTATTATTAAACCGCTTGACTTTATGGAGAGGGAGCAACAAATAATCAGACATCATCATGAAAGAATTGATGGGAATGGCTATCCAGATAAAATAGGGGGAAGTGACCTTGACCTTTTGACCCGGATAATTACTATAGCAGACAGTTTTGATGCGATGACCTCACTGAGGAATTATCGTCGTAACCTTTCTTTAGATGAAGCCATCTCTGAACTGAGAAGGTGTGCAGGGTCCCAGTTTGACGAAGCTCTTACCGAAGAATTTATAGAGGTCGTTTCGGTACCCTCTCTTCGGTAATAACTAAAATATAAAAAAACGTGTAGTAATAATGAAGATAAGCAAAGAAGAAGTGGAGTATGTTGCAAAACTTGCCCGTCTGGAACTTCAAGCAGATGAAGTTGATCGCATGACTGCGCAACTTGATATTATTTTAAATTATGTCGCCAAATTAGACGAGCTTGACACAACAGGTGTGGATTCCTCAAGCCATTCTCAACAATTAAGCAATGCCTTTCGAGAGGATGTGGTACAAGGCTCCCTTTTAAGGGATAAAGCTCTGGCTAATGGACCTGTACACAACGAAGAAGCCTTTGTTGTGCCCAAAATCATTGGTTAGTTTTTTTACCTCACATCCCAACTTTAACCGATAAAATACCATGGAATTATTTTCTCTTTCGCTGGAGCAGGCAAAAGACCTGCTCGAAAAGGGTGAAGTCAGTTCTGTTGAGTTGACAGATGCTGTTTATTCTCAAATAGACAGGGTCGACCCACATGTAAAATCATATACCACCCTTTGCCGTGAGCAGGCCCTTCAACAGGCTGAAAAGTCAGATGAAGAAAGGAAGGAGGGCAGGGCAGGACTGCTGTCAGGTATTCCTCTTTCCATAAAAGATGTTCTTTGTACCCAGGGGGTAAGAACAACCTGTGGTTCAAAAATGCTGGAAAATTTTATTCCGCCTTATGATGCAACCGTCATTTCCCGGGTGAAAGATGAGGGTGCTGTGATTGTTGGGAAAGTGGCAATGGATGAGTTTGCCATGGGTTCA
>CAMYOP010000339.1 GCA_947260045.1 uncultured Desulfobulbaceae bacterium | reverse complement strand
GAAAATAACATACAAGTCACCACCTCAAAAGAAGATAAGGCTGAAACAGTGAATGAGTCTTTCTATGATTTACATACACCTGCACCTTTGAGCCAGGATAGAGACCTCTTCCTTACTCTTATATCAGACATACGTAACAGGAAAGATGATTATGCCCATCAACTCAGCAGCCTTGCCCTGGCCGGACTCTCTGCAAAGAGCCGACCTGCAGCGGAATCAAAAGGCTCAATCGTTTCAAATCTTTTTGGGAAAAAGGGCATCGACAGTGAAAATACCCAGGAAAAAGAGCTCATCCTCTGGCAAGCACGACTGGTATTGACTCTTGCTGAGTTATACGATCAGGAACAGGATGCAATAGAAAAACAGTTGAAGCACATCGCTATCAAGCGTGATAAACTTTTTTCCCAGTTGCGAGAAGAAGACAAATCCTCCTTTGACCTCACAGACAAAATTTCTACAGCCACTTCCCACAGTGACAATTCTCAAAGTATGCGTCTGAAATCCTGGTCCAGACTACATGCTTTTGGTGAGTCCAAAGCTGAAAACATCAGTATTTTTCTTACAGCAAATATGGATGCAAGCGATCTTCTTGGTGAAGGGTATCAAACGCTTAAAAATATTTCCCCACTGCACTTGGTAACAATACCTCTGCCAGAACAGATAGCTGTCAATGACATGACCACCAAGCCCAAAAATGAATTCATTGTAGAAGCTCAAGACTTTGTAAATACACTGGGACAACTAATGGGAGAAGCAGGAAAAGATACATTACAGGTGGAGACAACAGAGAGATTGGCTTCCTGGAATGAGCTTTTGGCTCAGCATTATCCAGAACCACTATGGGGCAGAAAAAATTTACATTTAACTCATTACCCGGGTATTAGTGCTGACACCCTCTTTCTTCACACTTTCTGCAAAGATGACAGCATGCTGCCAAGTCAGACTGACTCTACTGGTGGGCAGGGAATTATCATCGGATCACTTGAACCTATCACCTAAGCTAGAAAATCAGGGAATTTATTTTATAAAGAAAGGAGTTTCTACTATTTTTTTAGTGAGGGACTAATATTTTTCCGTGATACAATCTAAGAAATATCAGCCCCTCAAACCTGGAAATTAAGACACTATTTAACCTTCACATTTTCTATACGGATTAATTGTCATCACCGGGCAACAGGCACTTTTTACCACTTTGTCTGCAACACTGCCAAACATAACCCGCTCCAGACCTTTGTACCCATGGGTTCCCATAACAATGAGATCAGAATTTTGATCATTTGCATAATCTAAAATTTCTTCTGCCACATCTCCTCGCAAAACATCACTTTCCACTTTTTCAATGCCGTTTTTGGCAAACAATTCCTTATGTTCTTCCAGGAACTGATCCATCCGTTGCTGAGCTGATTGAAAAAGTTCTTCCTCAATACTTGGCAAGTTAACAGGTGGTACAAAAAAACCGCTATAATCCTCAAAACCCTGTACAATAAAGACAAGCTTCAATTGCGCATCAAATCGTTTGGCAACTTCCACTGCTGCTTCCACCACGGTTTCAGCATTTTCGGAAAAATCAATTGGAGTTATCACATTTTGTATATTCAGCATATGGCCTCCTCCTCTGGTTCCTTCAACCTGATTGATAAAGAAAGACGATTATTTATTATCTTTGTTACTTTATTGTTGCATAGTTAACAGCCCAATACAAGGCCAATTCAAATTACACAGACAAAGAAGTTGACCAGTCCACTTAAGGATAATATAGTCATTTTTTACTTTTTATACGATACAAGAGCAGTATGCGGAGATAATCATGGAGTTTGAACCAAAATGGATTGCCTGGGAAATTACCAGACGCTGTAACCTTAAATGTGTACATTGCCGTTCATCATCAGAGCTTGAGGCCCAGGGACATCCAGACTTTTCCCTGAAAGAGGCAAAACGAATCTTAGATGACATCCACGGGTATGCCAACCCGGTAATGGTACTGTCAGGGGGAGAACCCCTGCTGCGACCAGATGTTTTTGATATTGCCAGTTACGGCACCAAAAAGGGCTTGCGCATGTGCCTGGCCACTAACGGAACACTGGTTACAGATGAGATCTGTAAAAATATCAAAGATTCCGGAATCAAAATGGTATCACTGAGCCTGGATGGTGCCACGGCTTCGGTGCACGACAATTTTCGTCAGCAGCAGGGTGCCTTTGAAGGGACCATGAACGCTATTCGTCTGTTTAATGAGCATGACATTCCTTTTCTTATCAATTCCTCATTTACCAAGCGAAATAAAGAAGAAGCTCCAAAGATTTACGAGCTTGTTAAAACACTTGGAGCAACTGCCTGGTATCTCTTCATGATTGTTCCCACAGGACGCGGTGAAGAAATAATGGAGGAACTCATACCTGTAGAGGAATATGAAGATATCCTCAACTGGCATTATGATATGGAGGCTGATGAACATGACATGCTGGTTCGTCCCACCTGCGCGCCTCAATATTATC
>CAMYOP010000338.1 GCA_947260045.1 uncultured Desulfobulbaceae bacterium | reverse complement strand
TTGGCACCATTATTTTCAGAATAGGAGGTGGGTACTTTCTGATGTATGTCTTTCTTCTCTTCCTGCTGGGAGCACCAACTGCTTTGATCAGCCAGGTCGGCATCATATTGCCGGTGCCTCTCACTATTTTTCTCTATTTCGCAGCAAAAAATTATTATATGGTGATATCATACAATCTCATGGGTTATGCTTTGCTGCAATATCATCAGGAAATCGGTTATGAAGTTGATTATGAAAAATTTATAGGCCAAGAGCCGTCATCTATTTCAAACCCGTATGAAAGTTTGTTGAGCGAAGCTGAGGTACTTGTCAAAGAAGGAAAAATCGATGAGGCCATTTCGGTTATCAAAGAAAATACAAAAGGTACAATCAACGATCTGCGATTGGCTGAAAAGTATTGCAACCTTTTGAAACTGAAACAGAATAATGGGGAATTATTAAAGTATGCTGCCGGCTACCTTGGTCTACTTGTAAAAGAAAACAAAAAGGAAAAGGCGTGCCAGCTTTACCGAGATTGTGTTGCGGCGGACGCAAAATTTACTCCACCACCTGATACTCTTTATAAATTGGCAGAATGGCTGGCATGGCGAAAAGATCCGAAGGATGCCCTAAATTCGCTCTTGAAATTCACAAAATCCTATCCCGAACATCCATTGCTGCCGGATGTCTATTTCTTTTTAGCAAAATTTCTCCACACCAGGATGGATAATCAGACCAAATCCAGGGAAATCCTGGGCTTTCTCACAAGGAATTATCCAACCCACGATATAGCAGGTAGTGCGTCAAAATATCTGCAGCAGATAGCGTAACCCATTTATTTATGAATTTCTCAGGAATAGAGAGAGAAATTATGTCAAAAAGTTAAGATTATTCTATTGTGATTGTTGTTCTCTAGGCGAATTCAATACAATGACGAGGGCTCGAGACTTCATGTGATTTGCTCATTATAATAAGCTTCTAACTGTTGCCAAAAGTTTTCCCGCCTCTAGTGGTTTCTGTAAAGCCCTATCAGCACCCAATTCCTTTGCCAAACTGATATAATCCAGTGATTTTGCCCCCGCGGTAATGGCAAGTATTTTTGTTTGGGGAAACTTTTCACGGATGTTAATTATTACTTGTAATCCGCCTGGTTCCGGCATGAAGATATCAGTGATAACCAGATCCATACGTTTTCTGTTCAACAACTCCAGACCCGCCGCACTATCTGTTGTGGATACAACTTCATGCTTGTCCTCTTCCAATACTATCTGGATAAATTCGAGGATTGTTTCATCGTCATCGATGACAAGGATTCGAGACATATAGTTAATTCCTTATTTAAAGCTTAGGAATGAAGCGATTGTATTTTTCTTCTTCTTCTGGAAATTGGGCAGCGACTTCTTTGGCTTTTGTCCCATCCTTTCGATTATATAATGCATACACTTGGCAGGAGGAGCAGGTTCCAACCTTTTCGACAACTATCCCCTTGATTTCGCCATCACAAAAGGTGCCGGGCACTGCCCAACAACTATGCCCCATATTTTCCTTTGAAACCTGGCACTCACCAAACACGAATTCTTTATTGCCGCCTTTTTCTCTACCGCATCTTTGTATTTCCCAGCAATTTAGTAATTTATTGTCCATATTTTTTTATCAAAATTATGTCTGATAGTTATGCCGTGGAATTGTATTCTGTAAGCATTGAATTGGCAATCCGATATTCATTTGAATCAGGATATTTTCTGCACAGAACTTGAAGGCATCTGCTCGCTTTAGGAATTACTCCCTTCTTATGATATGCCTTGGCAAGAGTGAGGAGGCTCCCCGGGATTTGCGGAAATCCGGCATGACTTTTAAGCAGATATGCCAGAATGGTTGCAGCTTCTTCCAACTCACCCTTTTTTAAGAGGCTTCCCATAATATGCATGTAAATATCTGCTGATAATCCGGGCTGAGTGGCAGCCTCTCTGTATTCGTTATATATTGAGATACACTCTTCTTCATTGTTGGTAAAATTGCACAGGGTAGATAGCAGCTTATTTGCCGTTGCATGGAAATTTTCATGACCTGGATTCTGTTTTTCCATATGAAAGAGATGCAAAAGGGCTTTGCTATTTCCCTGATCCTGCTGCAAAACCTCCTCAAATGACTTGCGGGCATTTATAAAATCAAGATCAGACAGATGTTGCAGGCCTTCTTCCATAAGAGAAGCTACCGGACCTTCCAGTTCTTCCTCAGATACCACTTCATGAACACCACCAAGAAATTGCTTCTGAACCAGGCTGGCAAGAGCGCCTGAAACAAGGCCGCCCAGATGTGCAATGTAGGCGACATTACTCGGACCGCCCAAAAAAAGCTGGTACAATTCATTACCAATCCAGAAGGGTAACAGAATAATTGCCGGTACTTTGGTGTTGGTGAAATAAAAGCCTAACGACAGGAAAATACCCACCTTCTTTCTGGCAAACAGGATTGTATAAAAACCCATAAGTCCGGCAATTGCCCCTGAAGCACCGATAAGCGG
>CAMYOP010000337.1 GCA_947260045.1 uncultured Desulfobulbaceae bacterium | reverse complement strand
TCAGCCCTAATCAAATTATTGGCAAGTGCCAACAACATACCCATCGCATGTTCAGCCACAGCATTTCTATTGCCTTCCGGCGAATTATAAACAGCTATTCCTTGCGATTTGGCATATTCCAGATCAATAATCTCCAATCCAGAACCCAGCCTTCCTATAAATTCTAATTTTCTTGCGGTTCGGAGTTGGGGCTCATGTAGTTTTATCTTACTATTAATTATGATGCCATTTAGCTTGGGAAGCACATTTGCTATATCAACCGGATCAAAGTTTTTATTGTAGGTGACCTCCATACCAAAGGACTCTAAACCATTAATTAATAATGGATGCACATAGTCGGTTATTAAGACTTTCTTCTTTTCCTTCAATTAAGATTTATTTATTAGCCAATTGCCCACAAGCTGCATCTATATCTTCTCCCCTGCTCTTTCGTACAGTCACTCTTACACCGTGATTCAGCAAAACCCGTGCAAAAGCATCTGTCTTAGATAGCCCAGTTCTGCTGTAACTATCCTCATCTATAGGGTTGTAGTTAATAATGTTCACCCTTACCGGGAATGCTTTACATAGTTTCGAGAGATTTATGGCATCCTCCTCACTATCGTTAAAGTCATTGAGTAAGATATACTCGTAGCTTATTCTGTTCTTTGTCTTTTGGTAAAAATATTCTAATGACTTCATGAGCTTTGCAAGGTTGTTTTGCTCATTGATGGGCATAATCTGATTTCTTTTATGGTCATCTGCTGCATGCAATGAAAGAGCAAGATTAAATTTCACCTGATCATCTGCCAGTTTTTCTATCATCTTGGCTATACCTGCTGTACTTACTGTTATTCTCTTAGGAGAAAACCCTAGACCCTCCTCTGAGCAGATGAGTTTAATACCATCCATTACATTTTTGTATGCCAGCAGAGGTTCACCCATACCCATAAATACGATGTTACTCAATCGATGGCCATAATTTGAAAGTGATTGTTCATTAACCAATCTGACTTGATCATAAATCTCTCCTGGGTCCAGATTCCTGATTCTCTTCATTCTACCGGTCGCACAAAATTTACAGGTAAGACTGCAACCTACCTGAGAGCTCACACACACTGTATATCTATTGTCTTCAGGTACAGGGATCAGTACGGACTCAATCTTATGGCCATCATGTAATGCAAACCTGCTTTTAATTGTACCGTCACTACTTTTCTGTACCAGATCTTCGATTATTGGATTTATGACAAAGTTTTCATCAAGAGCTGACCTTAGATTTTGGCTCAAATTACTCATCACCTCAAAATCTGTAGCTCCCCGGGCCCATAACCAGTGCTGAATTTGTTTTGCGCGAAAGGATCGCTCGTTCAACTTCTCCAGAAAGTCTGCAAGTTCGTTTTCCTTAATTTTCCTTATATCAATTTTTACTGGAGTAGAATCCATTCCACAAAATTAGATCATTTACCTTTGTCTGGTCAATTGAACAAAAGTACCATTAGATTAATTCTAAAAAATAAAAGAATCAGCGCCAGTTTTCGTTTATTTGGTGACTGTACTCATGGATATCTATACCAGAAAATCGAGGTGGAAAATGTACCTGGCAATTGCGGGTTTCCTCATACTATTGATAACCATCTTCTATTCAAAATATCTTGCAGACAGACTTGCGGAAAATGAAAGAAACAATGTTGAGCTATTTGCTGAAACCATAAGGTCGACCAGTCAGGCTACAGACCTGGCCACCAATGCAAATCTCGAATTTTTAATTCTCGAAAAGCTCAGTAACATCCCTGTCATTCTTGAAGACGAATCTGGAAACTTAAGTGGCAACAACTATGGAGAGAATTTTAATCAGGACAGCAGTTTTCTGTTAAAGAGAAAGGAAAAGATAATAAAGTCAGGCTATGAACCTATAGAAGGAATCGGTTATGCCAGATATATATATTATGAAAACTCTAAGCTCTACCGACTGATCACTTTTTTCCCACTTGTTCAAATTCTCTTATTGGGAGCCTTTATTGTTCTTGGTTATATTGGATTCTCTGCTTCCAGACGTGCTGAGCAGAACAGGGTCTGGGCTGGAATGGCTAAAGAAACTGCCCATCAGTTGGGAACGCCGATATCTGCAATTATAGCCTGGATCGAACATCTTATAGAACTATCAGCAGGAAAAGCAGACCAGGAAGAAATTATCCATGACTTAAGGAATGACGTCAATAGACTTGAATTGATTGCAGACAGGTTTTCAAAAATTGGCTCAGCGCCAAAACTAGAATCCGTTAATATATATAAGCAGCTGGATTATTGTAAAAATTATATGGCCAGAAGAGCTCCTAAAAGAATCAATTTCGATTTTCCGCCCTCAGACCAGCAAATGATGGCCAAGCTCAATACGCATCTTTTTGATTGGGTTATAGAAAATTTGCTTCGAAACAGTTTGGACGCTATGGATAGTGAAGGGACTATATCCGCAGAGGTCCATTCCGAAGGTGATTTTGCAGTAATAGACATAACAGACAGTGGTGC
>CAMYOP010000336.1 GCA_947260045.1 uncultured Desulfobulbaceae bacterium | reverse complement strand
GCCTCTACAACATGCAAGCGTTTGCCGAGTTTGGCTCTTTTGGTCTGTGAACCTGTGTCTTTCATTTCCTGGCGAAGCCTAATTGACAGACTCTTTAGCTCAAGATCTGAAAGCATGTCACGGATTGCTTCAGCACCAATGCCTACTTTGAACTGTGCAGGGAACTCATCCATAGCATCACGGTACTTCTCTTCATTAAGCAAAGTACCTACTGGCAAACTTTCAACCTCAGATCGAACAACTGCATAAGATTCAAAGTAGAGAATCCTTTCAAGCTGCTTCAGGGTCATATCAAGAATTGCCCCAATTTTACTGGGCAAAGATTTCAAAAACCAAATATGTGCAACAGGGGCAGCAAGCTCTATATGGCCAAGTCTTTCACGACGAACCTTGGATTGAATGACCTCAACACCACATTTTTCACAAACAACACCTCGGTGTTTCATCCTTTTGTACTTACCGCAGTTACACTCGTAATCTTTTACAGGACCAAAAATTTTGGCACAGAAAAGGCCATCTCTTTCCGGCTTAAAAGTACGGTAGTTGATTGTTTCTGGCTTTCGAACTTCTCCATGGGACCACTCTCTTATTTTAAGAGGAGAGGCAAGAGAAATTCTCACATTATTAAAATTGACAGGCCCTTTGGGTTTTGCAAAGAAACTAAACAGATCTTCCACTAAAATCACCCTTTTATGTTCAAATCACGGCGGCTAACAACAGCAAAAACCCATTGACTGTTTCAATGGGTCGCTGCCTTCCTTCTGGCTACATTCACTTCGAATTTAGAACTACTCAAGCAGCTCCACATCCAGACAAAGTCCCTTGAGCTCTTTAACAAGGACATGAAAGGACTCGGGAAGGCCAGTTTCAAGGAAGTTGTTCCCTTTAACTATTTTTTCATACATAGCAGTCCTGCCTTCAACATCATCGGACTTAACGGTTAAAAATTCTTTCAAGGTATAGGCAGCACCATAGGCTTCCATCGCCCATACTTCCATCTCACCCAGTCGCTGTCCACCAAATTGAGCCTTACCACCAAGTGGTTGCTGTGTGACTAAGGAATAAGGACCTGTGGACCTGGCATGGATTTTATTATCTACAAGATGGTGCAGTTTAAGCATATACATGACACCAACTGTCACCTGATTGGAAAAGGAATCACCTGTTAAACCATCGTACAACGTAGACTGGCCGACTTCATCAACTCCACCCTGGACAAGTGTGTGCCTAATTTCAGCTTCTGTGGCACCATCAAAAACAGGAGTTGCCATATGGACACCAGACCCATATTTACGTGTCAAGTCTAGAAGATCATCGTCATTGAGGTTGCCAGCAAGCTGATCATATTCATCTTGCGAATAAATATTTTGCAGCTCTTTGCGAATGGCATCACTTTCATTTTTCTTAGCGAGTTTCTGAATTGCTTCACCGATTTTTTTGGCAGCAAAACCGAGATGACATTCGAGAACCTGACCGACATTCATACGAGACGGTACACCAAGTGGGTTGAGAACCATATCTACAGTGGTTCCATCAGCAAAAAATGGCATATCCTCTTCAGGAAGCAGTCTGGACACGACACCTTTATTACCATGACGTCCAGCCATTTTATCGCCTACAGCAAGCTTACGCTTGGTAGCGATATATATTTTTACCATTTTTACGACACCAGGAGGGAGATCATCGCCCTTTTCCATGCGCTCAACAATACCTTCGTAGCGATTTCGTACGGTTTTTGCCTGGCTTTTATATCGTATAAAAACGTTTTCTATATCATCTTCGTACTTAGTGCTCTCTGAGAAATCAAGACTACGGAGGGCATTGAAATCAACCTGGTCAATAACATCCATTGTTAATTTTTTACCAAGTTTCAGAATAATATTTCCATCCTGATCCATGATGTCAGTCTTGACTGTACGTCCATTTAATATTCCGGTGAGATCTTTACGAACGGCCTTCTTGAGGCTTTTCAACTCATCGTCCATATCACGATTCAAGCGATGAATTTCCATTTCTTCAATGGCCAAGGTGCGTTCATCTTTATCAACACCTTTTCTTGAGAAGACCTTGGCATCAATAACGACGCCTTCAACGCCAGGAGGAACGCGAAGTGAAGAATCCTTTACATCTCCGGCCTTTTCACCAAAGATAGCACGTAAAAGTTTTTCTTCTGGAGAAAGCATGGTTTCACCTTTTGGTGTAACCTTACCTACAAGCATATCCCCAGCGCTCACCTCAGCTCCAATCCGAACAATACCAGAATCATCGAGGTTTCGTAGAGCTTCTTCACCAACATTTGGAATATCTCTGGTGATTTCTTCCTTACCAAGCTTGGTATCCCTGGCCATGGTTTCAAAAATTTCAATATGAACTGAAGTAAAGGTATCTTCTTTTAGCAACCGTTCATTAATAAGAATCGAATCCTCAAAGTTATATCCCCGCCATGGCATGAAGGCTATTACAATATTTTTGCCAAGAGCAAGTTCACCCATTTCAGTAGATGGACCATCAGCAAGTACAGATCTATTG
>CAMYOP010000335.1 GCA_947260045.1 uncultured Desulfobulbaceae bacterium | reverse complement strand
CGGGCTGCTATCTTAAAAATCCATGTTCAGCCAGAAAGCCCTTGTCAATTTGGGAATTCTGACCAGGCTCACTTGAACCTGCGACAAGTAATTTTTCAACATACTTGCCTATTATATCCACTTCTATATTCACTTTATCCCCATTCTTTAAGGTCCCTAAGGTGGTCACTGCCAAGGTATGAGGAATAATTGAAACAGAAAAACTCTTATTATCACAGCTGTTCACGGTGAGGCTAACACCGTTAATAGTAATGGAACCCTTCTCAATAACATATTTTGTCAAAGAAGAGGGCAAAGAAAAAGTGAACAAGGTGAAATCGCCAACAGGACGTCGCCCTTCAACCATACCAAGAGCATCAACATGACCACTGACAATATGTCCGCCAAGCCTGTCTGAAAGGCGCAAAGCTCTTTCAAGATTCACAGTTGTATCCAAATCAAGTGAACCAAGTCCTGTCCTGGCCAGGCTTTCCGGTGAGACGTCCACCAAAAACCGCCGCCCTTGGATGTCACGTGCAGTAAGACATGCTCCATTTACTGCTATGGATTCACCTTCCTGGGGATGATCCAGGTCAAAATCCGCTTCAAGTCCAAAAACCATCCCTCCGCCAGCAGGGCTTTTCTTTATGACCCTGCCTAATCCTTGAACAAGCCCGGTAAACATTTGAATTAAGCGTTCTCCAGCTTTGCGGCTTTTTCTTCAAACTCTTGCGCCATGCGTGCGTGTTTGAAATTTTTATGAATTGCACTAACTGTACGGTAGGCGTCGGCTGCCTTTGCCTTATCGCCCATTTCCTCATACAATTCTGCAAGAGTAATAAGTGCCTCAGCAGAACCCTTGGGATTATGCAGAAGGTGGTAATGATTGACAACATCAAGCTGAAGCGTTACCGCTTGGTCCATCTCTCCAAGCTTTCTGTGAGCATCAACCAATTTTTTATTAAGGGCGACGATGGAAAAAGAATCTTCTTCTTTATTACAGATTTCATAGGCCTTCAAATAATTATCAATTGCCAGTTGAAACTTTTCCATGGCCATGCAGGTATCACCGAGCCTGTCCAGTGAATTTGCCACACCTGACTCATCACCTTTTTCTTCAAAGCCTCTCAGAGCATTATGAAAAGCATTGGCAGCCTGTGGATATGCACCATTATCTAAAAAGTTACGGCCTTCTTTATAATCCTGTTGGGCAGGTTCCAGAGGAGTTTTTTCTGCATCCTGTTTCTGTCCATCAATAGGACCGATTGCACCTGCAGGTTGCACTTGATTAGTCACTTTAACTATCTCCGTGTTTTGAATTATGAATTTGCTGAACAGCCAACTTCGCCTGTTCAGCAACAGTAGTTTGAACGGGTTCTCCCTGCTCAAATATTAATATTTTTTCTTGGTCATTTTGCAGAGCCATAATTTGAAAGGATACTTCCTTTGCATAAATGCGACCTAGCAGCCGAGCAGTTAATCCTCTCATTGTAGGATTACTATCCTCTAGAAACTGAAACAATGCATAAAATTGAATTTTCCGTATGAGATCCGGACGGACATTAGCTATCTCACCTAGAGCCCATACAGCTTGTTCCCGTGTCGTCTCATCACCTATATAATTGAGTAGATATCTTGAAAAGGCACCGTAAATATCCGGTCTGCCGGAAATAATAGCACCTATTGCCTCCACCATACCCCAACTTGCTGCGGCAGAGTCTGAAGTTGCTTCAAAGAGTCTATGCAGGAGATCAGCGACAGCTCCTGGATTACGAGTCGAGAGCCTGGCACAAACCTTACCAAGCAGCCAGGCAATTTTATACCTATTCTCTTCAAGGGGATGATAAAGCAGACGTTGCATAAACCATAAGGTTTTCTTGTCGTCCAATCCGAGATCTACAAGAGCATCTACATCACCCAGTTCAACGAATTTTTTAACATCTCGTTTTGTTGCTTTTTTTCGATCCCGTTTCGGATCACGCTCCGGCTCAAGCTCTTGAGCTTTGAAACCACCTTGATTGTCGACCTCTTTTGTTTGGGTGGCATTTCCTTGTTTCTGTTTTACTCCTTGAGTCACCTCGGCGATATCTCTATGAAGTCGAACAAAATACAAAACACCTCGTACGGCTCGTCCATCGATATTTTTGGTTGCTATAACCTGATGGGTTTGATCATCGTAATCTTCAAGACGTCCTGTCAGATAATCATCCTCTGGCACCAGTTCCCAGGCAAGATCCCATTCATCTCCGCAGGCATACACCAGGCATTCAACCATGGCAGAACCAAGGTTATGACCTGTAGAATCACAGACATAGACCGCTCCACACTCACAGTTGCCTACCGGGAATTCCGTCATCTTACGCTGTACTGCATCCTGAGCACGACCAACATCCATACCGCAGAAAGGACACCATGGTTTTACCGGTATCTCATTTTTTTTCTTCATTCGGATCCCAGTTTCTGCTCAAGCGCCTGTACAAAGCGCTGATCAATTGAGTATCCAAGATCCCGCGCTTTTTCCATATTTTTAAATGATTCCTGATAATCACCATTGAAAT
>CAMYOP010000334.1 GCA_947260045.1 uncultured Desulfobulbaceae bacterium | reverse complement strand
CGATCAAAAAATACCAAAGCCAGAGCAGACCATCAAAGAAGGTTTTTTCACCATTGGTACAAAGATTCTAGTACTCGATGATGAGAGGCAGATCCGTGATCTGTGCTCTCACATGCTTAAAGAAATTGGCTGTGAAGTCGACCTTGCCCAAAATGGCCATGAAGTTGTTAGTATGTATCAGGATGCCCTCAATATTGAAGAACCATATGATATTGTCATATTGGATCTGGTAATTCCTGGCGGTATGGGAGGGGAGGAAACCTTTCGAGTGCTCCAGGCAATGGATCATAAAGCAACTGGCGTTATATCTAGTGGCTCTTCCCATGATCCTGTAATGGTTGATTATCAGCATTATGGTTTCACTGGTGAAATTCACAAACCCTATAATATCCAGAAATTGAGCATGGTTCTATACAATGTTTTACGCAAAAAAACCCTGGATAAGTTCGATTTTATAAACATTTCCGACGGGTTTGTATCAGATTTTTATAATTCCAGGGCTGAGTAAAAATTTAATTGTTGAATTTTTGATCGTACACATGGCAACCTGTAGCAACAGCTGCCTGAGGGGAGGCCATGGTTTTGGTGAGCCGTAATTACCGAGAACCCGCTGACTGTACTCCTGTTGATATATTTTATTTGGTGAACCCCTTTTTCACAAATTGGATTAACTTGCTAAATTGGCACATTTAATCTATTGGTGAGGTAGAGGGAACTGACAACCATAACAACTCCAAATATATCATGGCAACGTCACCAAGAAAACGTCCTCAAAAGAAAGATCCAACCAGCCTGAAGGATGACCTCATAGATAACCTGCTGGATGAAGTCCACACTGACTCCCCTGGTTCTTCCTTTGATATTAATTGGTCGCTACTTGTAAAAGTGATAATTGCTGGTGTCCTGCTCACTACTTTATTTCTCATTTTTACTGGAAAATTTCGCAGTAATTCCTTGCAGACCGCTACACCAGCTGCTAACCTCGTTCCTGCTGGAACACTCTCCAAAAAAGACCATGCCAACCTTGTTTTCATGCGCCAGGAGGAAAAACTTGCCTGGGATGTTTATCAGGAAATGTATCGGGTGTGGGGAATGTCGGTCTTTCGAAGTATATCAGGCGAAGAAATTGAGCACATGGCGTCTATGCTGCGGCTGTTGCAGATATACAATATCCCTGATCCAATCAAGCAGGGAGATATGCCTGGTGAATATGCTAGCCAATATCTCAGAAACTTATACCAGACGCTTACCCAGGATGAGATAAAACCTTGGAGGATGGCCTGAAGGTCTGCGCACTTCAGGAGGAGATTAACATTCTCAATCTGAAAAAGAGAGGAGAAGCAACCACTCAGCCTCAGATGCTAGAAGTGTATGCGGACCTACAACGAAATTCTTTTGATCACTTACGCTCCTTTGTACATGCCCTGGAAATACTAGGCATCCGGTACCAGGTGGGCAAAATTCCCCAGAACATCATCAACTCCATTATCCAAGGTCCCATAGACCGAAGTATCATGCTGCCAAAAAATTAACTCAGGTTGTTTCCAACCATTCAAAGAAAATTCTGCCAGTCTACGCCACCCAAGTTTAGTCGTTGAGTATTTCCTTTTGATATCGATTGATGATTCGCGTTCAGTCGAAATATGGAAATGTCGGCTCTATATCTAGCGATGCACAGTAGTAAGGTTTTGTTTGATCCTGAATGATATTATACTACCTTCGATTTGGCCATCTCAAGCCAAGTAATTTTTCCAAACAATATACAAAATCACAGTCAATATTGTTGGACCGGAGTACACTCTGAAAGTGCTCATATGCCTTGTCAGCTTCTTCAAGAATGGCCGTTGCGCGCTGCGGCCCGACGGCTTGCTCGAGGTTGATCATTTTGCCGACCCCAGCGCGCCCCGAAGTAAATCCGGCAGCGCGTGTACTCGCGCCGCTGCCGATATCGTTGGCATCCAAAACGGTGACATCCATTCCTGCCCGAGCAAGCTCTAATGCACAAGACAGGCCAGCATAGCCGCTGCCAATAATCACAGCGTCGGTCTGGTCCGGAAGTTCGGTGTTGCCGGTGGCCAACGGCTCGCAATCTCGCCACCAATAAGGTGTGTGGGAAAAGTCATCCGCCAAAACAGCTCGAATGTCCTTCGACGCCGCCATATTGCCCAACTCCCTTTCCGTATCATCCCTGTGCCGTCAGGCGCACGATTGGGGCCGCAGCACTGGTTGATCTCCAATTTGCCATTGGGGAGCAGTATAGGGGCTATCGGCCAGTGAGCCAGATGTCTCCTTCTGGCACAAAGCGGAAGTGTTGGCCGGTTTGAATTGAGTCCGCTGTGCCCCTGACAACAGACGTTTGATCACGACGTCCGCTTTGTGGTCGTTTTTGTCTGCTGTTAGAGTTGCAACGGACTCGCTTGTCAGCAGGCTGTCAGGACCGTTGATGACCGAGGCTGTGTGAAAACGCGCGAGTCGGTTAGAATCCTTCAAATGATTGGAGGGTTGGATGAAGCGTTTCGTTGAGAGCGAGAATCGGGGTC
>CAMYOP010000333.1 GCA_947260045.1 uncultured Desulfobulbaceae bacterium | reverse complement strand
AACCTGGAGCCTGATCATCGATTACGGAATAATTACCAGAATCAGGCAGAAGTATCTCAATAGGATTTTCAAATGAAAAATCTACCCCACCGGTCACTATACTGTTTTCTAACTCACTGCCAAGTTGGCCATTATAAACTAGTACATTGTACAGTTTATAATTTCGGATAAAGTCGTTTCAGCTTGATTCTGGCATCGACTGTCTTGAATTGCCAGTCAACCTTTGTTTGCCTGTTATTTCTATCAACATTCCACGCTTTCACTTCTGACCGCATTTGCTGGATGCAGGGAATTCGCCCCGCAAGACATTGCCGCTTTAAAACACTGAGCTCTATTTCCGCTATATTCAACCAACTTCCATGTTTTGGAGTGTAGTGTATTTCTAAGCGATCAGCCAACCTCCTTGCCTCTTCTGGAGGAAAAGCAGTGTACAAAGAAGCTGCATTGTGCGTGTTTAAATTATCCATAACCAGCACAACTTTTTCAGCACCTGGATACCGCTCTTCTAACATTTCTCTGACAAACTGCGCCCAATCAATCCGTGTACGACGCTCCGTAATTTTTACCTGTCGTTTTCCGCCGAGAGGCTCAACCTCCAGAAAGATACTTGCAACACCATTGCGAACATATTCGTCATCTTTCAACTCAGGATGGCCTGGAGCAGCTGGAATTGGTGCTTGAACTTCTCCAATTAATTGCACACTCGATTCGTCCATGCATACTACAGGAAAATTAGGGTCATAATGTCGAGCATAAACCTCAAGGACATCCTCCATTGCAGAAACAAAACTTGCATTTTGATCTGGAGGTATTTTCCAGTACTTGCTCAGGTGAGGCTTAAGTTCATTTTTTTTAATGTATTGCAAACCGTCATTGGCGAGACGGTTTCCACGATTTTCAATTCTATCAGTTTTTCAGCCAGCAACCTGACTGTCCAACGTTTCTTGCCTTCTGGTGTATCTGAGCATGCCAGTGCCAAAAGATGTGCTTCGAATTCTCCACCAAACTGAATTTCACGAGGGGGCTTAACTCGTTTTTTTCGTTCTATCGCAGCAGGTAATCCGTCTTCAACAAATCTCTTTTTAAGATGTTCCAAACTGCGCGAGGTAGTTCCAAGTGCCTCTGCCACTTTTGAAACAATCCATTTCGGACCTTGTTCTCCCGCATCCAACAAAAGCAACGCTCTGGCGTATAGTACAGTTCGAACTGCCCTTTTGCCCTTTGTTGAAATAGCTTCAAGATCTTCTCGTTCTTCTTTTGTCAGTGTTACTGTATACCTTGGCGCCATTTTTGTATCCCGTAGTTTTGGGATAAGTATAGCATGTCACGGGACATGTGCGAAGGTTTATGTTTTACATTGTACTAGTTGAAATCGGATATCTTCAGCATGAGTGGGGATGCCATCACCTGGTAACTCAAAAACGAGTTCTACAGGAGTATCTCTATCAATATTTACACCGCTTAATCTATTGCTGAGTATGAACTGATATTCTTCAGGCAGTGATGGTGGATACGGGTAACTGTCATATCGGGACTCTGTAGAAATTTTATAACGAACAGCTAGCTCTATATCACCAACGATCATGTCTTCACCCGGGGGTGATATATTACGCGCGAACAGAGTTATGCGGTTATAACCACTACTATTTTCTATCACCACCGGGTCTTGATCTGTAGGTAATGTTACTTCTATTATACCTCTGAAAAAATAGTTAATTAAAGCGGTAGAGTACCCAACCGCACGTGGAACAAGAATAGATGCATAATCCTGAAAAACATATCTATCCAGATATGGGAAGGTTTCAAAATCCTTAAAACCATCAAGGTAGAGCTCTTCTAGGTAATATGTATTGTACTCTACGCCACTAACTCGGTAACTCGGCAGGTTTCCTGAAGCGGGCTTGATCCAATACTCGCGAGTAACCTCACTATTGGAATCAAAAGGATCTTGAATCAGGGTTAGAGTCCTATTCAAACTGTCGTAGTTAGGATTCGGATATTTTGATGAAAAAACAGTGTCTTCACTGAAAAAATTAGCATTTGTGAACTCTGCTAAACCAATATTTGGTGTTTGTAATGTAACATGAGGATTATTGCCTGTGTATTGACCTGTATCCCAGAGCCTGGCAATGGCGACTGGAGTGGATTCTGTTATTTGATAATTATCAAAAATTCCGTCTTCAGGGCCAATACCTTCCTCATAGGGCATTAATCTTTCATTATCAAAATTCGATTTTGCCCAGACTTCGAAATGAGTTATTTTAAAACCATACTCTGAAAGCTTTGTTTCCGGGTGCGCATCATCTCGAACATGAGCAGGAACTGCTTTATCAGAAACAAGGTGAGTAAGTTGCCCTAGAGTTAGGAACATCTTTGCATAACTCTCTTCTGAGCCGGTTCTTAATGATTCAAGAAATAGCAACCGGGCATTGTTCCAGCTTGCATCATTGCTTGTGTTATTTTGTGCCCACACTAATGAGGAGTTGGGAACTTTCCATAACCCTGCACTTTCATTGGGTTGCAAAGGATCATGAAAATGATTGAAC
>CAMYOP010000332.1 GCA_947260045.1 uncultured Desulfobulbaceae bacterium | reverse complement strand
TCGGCTTCAGCGATATGTTCTTTTGTGGGAATTTCCGAATCAACAGGTTTTTGCTGGTTTTTTGGAGCAGGCGTCTGATTGGAGTTCATATAGTCCCTTTTGCTCTTCTGTTAGGTGTTAATAGAAAAAATTTTATATCAGATTCAAGTGTTTTTAGTCTAATACTACCGTGGTGGGGTGCAATGTTTGCCCTCTATAAAAATAATTTCAGGATTGCTCTGTTAATTCATGACCCTATTTTATCACGCTTTTAGCATTAATCTATGAAGTAAATTACCGTGCTTTCCATGGTACCTCATTTTTAAAAGCTACTTTCAAACAAGGTACTATTTCCATATTGATGCAACCATCCTGGTGTCTTTTGCTTACTTTGGAGGGAACGTTTGCGCTGGAATGGAAATTAGCGCATGGCATCATGGTCACACTTGAAAGCAAAGTGATTCCGTTATATCAGGAAACCATTTTCATGATTTTTGGAAAATGATTGCAATTTCGTGGTAAATCATGCTAATATCGTCGCTTTTTTGCCTAAAAATTTGAGAACATGATTCATTTAAGCAATATCAGCAAACAACACGGATCAAACATCCTTTTTCAAAATGCCAGTCTGCAGATACTTCCTGGCCAACCAGCCGGTCTGGTAGGTCCTAATGGAGCTGGAAAAAGTACTATTTTCCGTCTCATCACAGGAGAAGAAGCAGCAGATAAGGGCGATATTTCCTGTTCCCATAAAACAGTCATAGGCTATTTCTCTCAAGAAGTCGGTGAAATGTCTGGGCGTAGTGCGCTCTCCGAAGTCATGTCTGCTGCTGATAAAGTAGTTGCTCTTGGTGAACAGATGAGAGAGATGGAATCAGCCATGAGTCTGCTCATGTCAGATGAAGAGATGGCAGATTTACTGGAACGCTATGGTGCTATTACCGAAGAATTTGAACATCGCGGTGGATATGATCTGGAATCAAGAGCGAAAGCCATTCTAACTGGTCTTGGTATTGGGCCAGATGATTACATTCGTCCTGTGGAATCTTTCAGCGGCGGCTGGAAAATGCGGATTGCGCTAGCTAAAATTCTCACGATTAACCCTGATGTCCTGTTACTTGATGAGCCCACCAACCATCTTGATCTGGAATCAATAATCTGGCTTGAGTCCTGGATAGTAAACGAATATAAGGGCGCCTTGTTGATGACCTGCCATGATCGCGATTTCATGAACCGTCTTGTCTGCCGTGTCATTGAAGTCGCCAACAAGACTGTCACAACCTATAGCGGGAACTATGATTTTTATCTGAAGGAGCGGGAAATCCGGCGCGAGCAGTTATTTGCTTCTTATCGAAGACAGCAGGAAATGTTGGCTAAAGAAGAAGATTTTATAGCCCGCTTTGCTGCCAGGGTCTCCCATGCAGCCCAGGTGCAGTCACGGATTAAAAAGATCGAAAAAATTGAGCGTATTGAATTGCCAGCTGAACAAAAGGTGGCCAAATTCGAATTTGTTGAACCACCGCGTAGTGGCAATGACGTTCTGAAATTTAATAACCTGGCCAAGGTCTGGGCCATGCCAGAAGGAGTTGAAAAACCAGTTTTTAGCGGTATTTCCGGGATGATCAACCGTTTGGACAAAGTTGCTGTGGTTGGGATTAATGGTGCTGGAAAGTCAACTTTTCTTAAAGTACTTGCCGGTAAAACTCAAGCCAGCAACGGGACGCTTAAAACAGGAGCCAATATTTTTCAGGGTTATTTCAGTCAACACTCAATGGATGTTCTTGAACCTGCAAAAACTGTGTTTGAAACAGTGCAGGAAGTTATTCCCGAGGCTAATATTGGTGTGATTCGCAACCTCTGTGCTGCTTTTTTGTTTCAGGGAGATGATGTTGACAAGCGTATTGGCAATTTGTCTGGCGGGGAAAAGAGTAGGGTGGTGATCGCCACATTACTGGCCAGGCCCCTGAATCTGTTAGTCCTGGATGAGCCGACCAATCATCTTGACATCCAGACCAGGGAGATTTTGCTAAAGGCTCTGAAGGGTTTTGCTGGCACAGTGGTAATAATAAGCCATGATCGTCATTTTCTACGATCTCTAGCAACCCGTGTTTTTGAAATTGATCAAGGTGAAATGAGAATTTTTGAGGGAAATTATAGGTATTACCTTGAACAGACAGAAAATAGAAACGTTGCAACTGCATAAGCGCCAAAACGCGTATTGACCGCTCCAATCACCAGGCTTGTTCCTGTGTTTTTCTCTTTTTAATTAATTTTTTACATATACACCATTCATAGTGGCTTAAACGAAGGAAATATTTCATGATAACTGCATCAAACATTGCTCTTTCTTATGGGAAGAGAGTCATTTTTAAAGACGTTAATATCAAATTCACTCCTGGTAACTGCTATGGTCTCATTGGGGCCAATGGTGCTGGTAAGTCCACTTTTTTAAAAATATTATCCGGAGATATTGAACCGGATAAGGGTGATGTGAGCATTGGTCCTCGGGAAAGGATTGCTGTTTTGCGACAGGATCATTTTGAGTTTGATGAAGAAACAGTTTTAAATACAGTCATCATGGGCTA
>CAMYOP010000331.1 GCA_947260045.1 uncultured Desulfobulbaceae bacterium | reverse complement strand
GGTATGCATAGAAACAAACTGAACACACTGGTTCGCTTCATTCCTGTCCGTTGTCTCGGTTCCATGAATATGGTCTGGATTAAGGATGCTATGTCTTCAGGTATGGACGGAGCACTCCTGCTTGGCTGTAAATGGGGTGATGACTACCAGTGTCACTTTGTGAAAGGCTCTGAAATTGCAGATCGTCGTATGCAGAATATTGGTGAAACCCTTGGTACTTTAGGGCTGGAACCAGAGCGTTGTGGTGTGAAGCAGGTTGCAATTTCTGATTATGATAAAATTCCAGCAATATTAGATGAATTTGTCGAAGAAGTGATTGAGCTCGGCCCGAATCCGTTCAAGGGCTTCTAAACTCTCTGTCGTGTCGGATAAGTTGCCATCTGAAATTTTTTAATTACTCAGATGGCAACATCTTTCATTATTTGTTATAGAGCGACACATTTCAAAAGTTTAAATTACGTTTTTTAATAGACAGGAGGAGAAAATGTCAATGAACGTGCAACCCGATCTCGAATTTATAAAAGACATGAAGAGTGCGGGTGGCGACACTTTGAAGAAGTGCTATCAGTGTGCTACCTGTTCGGTGGTCTGTCCGCTCTCTTCTGATGGCAATCCTTTCCCACGCAGGGAAATGATCATGGCACAGTGGGGCCTTAAGGATCAGCTTATTGGCGATGCAAACGTCATGTTGTGCCACCAGTGTGGCGACTGTACTACATATTGCCCTCGAGGGGCAAAACCTGGTGACGTACTTGGTGCAATCCGCGCCTATGCTTATAAACATTTTGGCTGGCCATCAGGCCTTGCTAATTTGGCCAGTAACGGTAAAAATTTACCGATTCTCATTGGAATTCCAGCTGTAGTTATTTTTGTACTCTGGCTGATTTCCGGTGGTATGCATATTCCAAGTACTGAGGAATTTGCCAGAAATGGCTACGGACACTTTTTTGGTCATTGGGACTTTTACTGGCTTTCAAAAAATGTCTTTTTTATTGACTTGTTTATGCTTCCTGCAGCTGGTTTAGGTGTTTATGCTGCCTATAAAGGTGTGCAAAACATGTGGCAAAAAATGGCTGAAACAGCTGGAGTTGGTGAAGCTCTTTATAGACCTTCGGCAACACAATTTGTGCAGGAGTTCCTCTGGCCTGCTATACAAGAAATTATTCAGCATAACAGGTTCAAAGAGTGTAATACCAATGAGGGTAGGGTAAAAGGACATTTGCCATTAATGCTCTCCTTTATCGCCTTGTTTATCGTTACAGTCTACTCTGCGTTTACCCAAGATGTTCTGAGTCTCTTACCAGGAATTGACCTGCACGGTCCTATTTCCATGTGGAACCCAGTAAAAATTCTTGCTAACGTTGGCGCAATTGCTCTGATTGTCGGTACAGGCATTCTCTGGAGCAATCGATCTCAGATGGAACTTGATGGCCAAGCATCAAAAACCTTTTACGATTGGTTTCTTCTTTGGGAAATCATGGCAGTCGGTGTAACTGGTCTTGCTGCTGAGTTGTTCCGATTAATTGGCGTTGCTTCCATTGGATATGTAGTATATTACCTGCATCTTATTTCTGTAATGATGCTTTTCATGTACATGCCATATACCAAATTTGCCCATATCGTCTACCGTACTTTTGCCATGGCATTTGAACGTTATCGTGAATCTGCATATGTGAAGAATCCATTAAACGATTAATTCCATAGCTTTTACGCATGAAACGCCCCAGGTACCTTGTATCTGTGGCGTTTTTTTATTGAAAATTAATATGTAAGGCACAATTTAAAAATTGAATTTATCTGACCTGTTAATTTTAAGAAAAAAAGGTTGATTTTTCTCTTCACAAGGTATAGATTCTTTCTCTCTTGGGTGCTGGCGTAGCTCAATTGGCAGAGCAGCTGATTTGTAATCAGCAGGTTGCGGGTTCAAGTCCCATCGCCAGCTCCATCTATAAAAAAGCTATAGAACAGTAAGTAGGATTACCTTCTGCTTATTGTTTTTTATCTTTTTAAGATTGTGGAGGGGTTCCCGAGCGGTCAAAGGGAACAGACTGTAAATCTGTCGGCGGAGCCTTCGGAGGTTCGAATCCTCCCCCCTCCACCACAATAATTTGGCGTAGGCCAAGCAAACATACGCTTCATCTTTATTTTGCTGAGAGCGGGAATAGCTCAATGGTAGAGCATCAGCCTTCCAAGCTGAGGGTTGCGGGTTCGAGTCTCGTTTCCCGCTCCATCTTTAAAATAATGTGAAGCGTTGTTGTATTTATAGGAATCTAACAAATCGGCCCACGTAGCTCAGCGGTAGAGCACTTCCTTGGTAAGGAAGAGGTCACCGGTTCAAGCCCGGTCGTGGGCTCCAGCTATCAGCCATTGTGGCCTTTAATGTTAGTTGGATCGAATAGAAACTCGAGTCTGAGGAGACATAGAGATGGCAAAGGAAAAATTTGAAAGGACTAAGCCGCATGTCAACGTCGGTACCATTGGACACATTGACCATGGCAAAACAACTCTGACGGCAGCAATAACTCGAGTACTGTCTACCAAAGGACAGGCAGACTTCACCGCATTCGACGAGATCGAT
>CAMYOP010000330.1 GCA_947260045.1 uncultured Desulfobulbaceae bacterium | reverse complement strand
TTCTGGAATTCGTGGCGTGGGCAATGGAGAGTTTTTTTGCAAAATAACTTTAGCAGGCGATAATAAGCATATCCACTATGATACGCTAAACCGTCTGCATGTTAACTCTTGACATTCTTGGAACATGCTACACACACCGTGTGTTTTGTCGTCATTGGAAGCATCCTGACAATTGGCTACTTTTCATTAATAATAGGGTGGGCTGTAAAACCTACCTTGATATTGAGTAATTGCTTATCTCTTCTTCTTAAAGGTAAGAATCAGTATTGCTTATCTGTCATTATTTAAAAAAAACTGAAAATTATCTATGGAGTTTCTTTGCGGGAATTTTTCCGTCATTGCAAATGGTCTGGAGATATGATCCCATAGGCAGCAAATCAAACTTCTTTGAGAGCATGCCAATCACCTTGCTAAAAATTTCTCTCTTCTTGTTTTTGTTAATATCCATGCCTGGGAAGAAGGAGAGTTCAGGGGCCTGCTCCTTATCGAGTAGATCAGTTGGGTGCAGTAAATAACTGAGGCCAGTACCTAATTTTTTGCATAAGAAAAGGGAGGCCTTGAGATAATTATACATGAGCCTTTGGTGTCTGCTTAAAAACAGGAGGTAGGTAAAATGAATAGGCATTTTGATGATTGGGCAGGTTGTTACCGGGATTTCGTATAAAGTTTTTTGGGATGGAAGCAACCATTTATAGGGGCTGGAAGAGTGAAAACCTCCCCAGAAGCTGCCGTATAAATTTTGCAGTTCTCTTTTTTTAGATTTGCTGAGATTTGCTTTTGAGAAATAGTAATGGCGGGCCAGTGGTGCTAAAAATGTTGGTAAAGCTGAGGCGTCATACTGGTAGTCGCGGTCAGCAAGGACCTCCAGGAGTTCCTTGCTCCAGCAGAAACCAGGGCTTCTGAAACCAACTGGTTTCTGACCTGTCGCCGCAATTATGTGTTCTTCTGCACGCATAATTTCCTGTTCAATTTTGGCGCGGCCCCAAAGGCCAATTGCAGGGTTGTGATGAAAACCGTGATTTCCGATTTCGTGGCCTTTAGCCGTAATCAGTTTCAGGTACTGGTGATTGGCTTGTATTGAAGCGTCTTTTCCAACCAGGAAAAATGTTATTTTCAGTTGATGCTGGTCAAGAATGTCAAGGATGTAGGGGATAAATATATCCAGATAGGATGGATATGATTTCCAGGAACTATCACCGGACGTTTTTAAGTAAGACCATTTATTGTCCAGGTCTAACGATATGTTGGCGAATGGTTTCACGATTAATTCTTTAAGAGTAATCAGTTGCAGCGTTATTTAATGAATTGATGGGTCCTGTCCTTTTATAAAGCTGATTGCATCCTTGGCCAAAGCGACGCACGAGTTACAGGAGGTGATGGAGGGATAGATCTGCGCTGTACTGGCAGTTATTAACCGACTGTCACCAATTCTCAATGCTGGCTTATTTTGTAAATAAGCCAAGGGATAAATCGGTTCGACATAGGGGGCTTTGAATACTTGAACTTCTAGAATGTCTTCATTTGACAAGTCCAGGTCTTTGTATAAGCTGAGAAATTGTTTTGTCCACCTTTGGGCAATTGTTTCACTTTCCTGATTAAAGAGGGAGGACTCAGGAGAACAATATTTCATGACATAAATAAGATGTCGTCCTTCGTAGTGGGAGAGGTCGACCAATTCAGACATTTCGACAACACCATCAAATTCTGTGTCAGAATGCACGACTGGATTCCAGTAAAAGTTATCAAGAGGTTTTGAAATAAAAAAAAGGGCGTTTACCACACCTTGATAGGTAAGCTGGGGGTCTTTGAAGTCTCCATCTAGAGATGTTCCGGTAATGCATTTTTTCAGAAGCGGAAAAGGAAGAGTAGAGATTGCCCAGTCGAAGTGTAAGGGCTGTTTCTCAGCTGTATTGATCTGTATATGCTTATCTTGGTTTTGGATTTTTACTACTGTGGAGCTCTTGATAATTTTGCCGCCGGCGGCCTTGATTTTTAATTCGAGAGTGTCAATCAGGTTTTTATAACCGCCCTGGAGGTATCCTCTTTTTGCGGTATTTTTTTCTCTGCCCAGGCGTTGCCAGATATAAAGGGCCGGTAGGTTGCCTGCGTGAGGGCCAAATTTTGAACAGAAAAGAGGTTTTAGAATGTTTTCCCAGACTTCCTGTGAATATAATTTGCTTAACCAATCACTGATTTTAATATTATCCAGGTCAAGACCTTTGCCGAGATGACGAAGCAAGAGACTGGCAATGCCAAAACGGATTCGCTGCACAAGGGACAAAGGCGTGAATTTAAGCAGGTCGACTGCTGAATTAAAAGGATATCGAGCATTCCCGTAGATAAAGCCCATATGGGTGGGCTTCCAGTACAGTTGATCAGCAATGCCGATATTTTTTATGAGGGGCAGCAAATGCTCATCGGTGGGCATGATGCAGTGATAAAATTTATCTATCCAGGAAGAACCTGACTGAAAAGACATGGTCAGGCCGCCAAGTTGCTCCTGGGCCTCAAAAACAGAGACATCATTTCCCGCCCGTACAAGTTCATAGGCTGCTGTAAGACCGGTAATTCCAGCTCCTATGATTTTTCATAATGATCTGGGAGGGGGAGACAATTTGTCACGTATGGCTAATTTGAGATACTGCAAAAGGGTCTTGCAGATTTTTAGCTTGCTGGCACTAAGTTTTCGCTCGTAACGGAGAAAAAGAGGGACTTCGGCTATTACAGGAGACCAGTGGCGTAATTTCAGCAGGAGCTCAACCATACAGGCAAATCCTTGTTCAACAATGAGTCTTTCGCCCCAATGTGCAGATACTTTTTTCAACAGTCCTGCATCGTAGGCTCGATAGCCGCTGGTGAAATCATGAATATTTTCAAGAGGTAAAACGGTTTTGAAGACAAGGCTTGCGCCTCGTGATAAGAGTCTGCGAAATGCAGGTGCACTACTGTCATCGCCCCCCTCTACAAAACGAGAAGCGATGACTATTTCCGCCCCATCTTCTATTTTTTTTACCATTGGCCCAAGGAGGTTTACATCATGGGTATCGTCGGCATCCATAATAATGATGATATCCTCATCAGTAGCGACATCGAGTGTCGCCTTAATACCTGTTTGTACTGCAGGCCCAAGACCCAGATTATTTTTATGGGAAATCAGCTTAATGTCTAAGTCGCTTGTTTTGTTCAGTACGATTTTTGCGGTATCATCGGTAGAGCCGTCATCAACTACATAAACATGTAAGCCTTTAGGCGGCTTATAAGTAAGTGCGGCGATTCTATCGAGCAGAATAGGCAGGGATTGTTCTTCATTATAGGCTGGAAGAACAAAAAAGGCTTTACCGACTTGATGGGTCATATGGTGTTCCTGAAGAGTTTTATAAGCATGTAACAGTTGAAATTTGTAGAATTATTCTTTTTCGCTTCAGCTTGCAGGCGTACTCTCAAAAACTATATCTTGGTCTTTCCAATCTGGAGAAGAGCTCTTTTTTTGTTTATTGAGAGAGTATTTTTTCAATGTAGTCGGCAATACGCAGGGCTGCTTTACCATCACCAAATGGATTGTCTCGCTTGCTCATGGCCTGCCAGGCAATTTTGTCAGTGAGTAAGCGTGATGTTTCCTTGACTATGGTATCACATTCTGTCCCAACCAGGATAGCTGTTCCTGAAGCAACTGCCTCTTTCCTTTCAGTTGATTGTCGCATTATCAGCACGGGTTTACCCAGTGAAGGGGCTTCCTCCTGGATGCCACCGGAATCTGTTAAGATAATATGGCAAACAGACATAAGTCGAATGAATTCCAAATAACCGAGTGGTGGTAAAAGGTAAATATTGTCATATTCCTTTAGCATTGTATAGACAGGTTTTTGGACATTCGGGTTCAGATGAACTGGATATACAAAGGCTATAGTTGGAAATTTTCTGGCGAGAGTTTGAATTGCCTGGCAGATATTGTTAAAACCCTCTCCAAAATTTTCACGTCGATGTCCGGTAATGAGGACAATTTTTTGTTGCTGGCGGATGAGCGCTTCTATGCCAGGTATTTCCGGTGGGTTTTTGTCAATTTTCTTTAGAATGTAATTGATTGCATCGATGACGGTATTTCCTGTCACGATGATTCGATCACCTGGAACATTTTCCCGCAACAAGGCCTTTTTTGCTGTATCTGTGGGGGCAAAATGGAAATCAGATAACACTCCCAGCAGATGGCGGTTCATTTCCTCAGGATATGGGGAAAATTTATTTTCAGTCCGCAGCCCTGCTTCCACATGAGCCACTGGTATTTTTTTATAGTATCCTGCAAGACCTGCAATAAAGGCTGAAGTCGTATCACCCTGGACAAGAATTAAATCAGGTTCAAACTCTTCTAAAATCTTTTCGAGGCTTGTTAGGAGTGCCGCTGTTAATTGGAAAAGGCTTTGCCCCTGCTGCATTATTTGTAGATTATAATCTGCTTCAATATCCAAATGCTCAACAACCTTCTTTAGCATTTCATGATGTTGACCTGTAAAACATATTCGGGTTTCGGCGATATGTTCTTTTTGCTTCAGTTCATGCGCTACGGGTGATAATTTTATTGCTTCAGGGCGTGTGCCAATAATAATCAGTATTTTTTTCATTAAAATCTGCACATTAGAGGTTTGGCTTGATATATAAGCTTTTCTCTTTTCTTGAAGAGACAAGCTTATA
>CAMYOP010000329.1 GCA_947260045.1 uncultured Desulfobulbaceae bacterium | reverse complement strand
TTGAGCAGGAGCGAAAATCGCTTTTCAATTTAGAGGAATTGCTCATATACACCAAAGATGGCGGTGAAATTCCTCTGGTGGAAGCGGCATCTTTGAAAAGTAATCGGGCATATACCACTATTAGCAGGGTTGATGGGAAAAGAGTGCTCAATGTCACGGCTAACGTCGTGGCAGGTGTGGCCAATGAAAATAGAATTTTAGCAAACTTAAAAAAAGACTATATGCCGAGCCTTACTGCTCAGTATTCTGGTCTGAAGTATTCTTTTCAGGGCAGGCAGAGGCAGCAGAGAAAATCATTGCGTGATCTTTTTATGGGATTGAGTTTTGCCCTGCCTGGTATATTTTGTCTTCTGGCTGTTCTTTTTAGAAGTTATGCCCAGGCAATTTTGGTCATGGCAAGTATTCCATTTGGCCTTGTCAGTGCTTTGCTTGGTCACCTCATAATGGGCTACGATTTAAGTATTATAAGTGTGTTCGGCATGATTGCCTTGTGCGGAATAGTTATTAATGGTGGATTGGTTTTAGTAGTTACCGCTAATCGACTGTTGGAAAATGGTGATACTCCTTCAGAGGCCATTTATAAAGCAGGGCTCAGGAGATTTCGTCCCATTGTTCTTACCGCCCTTACCACCTTTCTTGGTCTTACTCCAATGATATTTGAACAGTCGGTCCAGGCACGTTTCCTCATTCCCATGGCCATATCTCTTGGTTATGGCATATTATTTACGACAGCTGTTATTTTATTGTTAACGCCATCCTATTTTATGATTTATTATGATTTACGAAAAATATTTACCAGGGAAGAGAAGGGCAGCTAAACTTCCTTTGTACATAATTCTAACAGTTTATTGTTGCTACTCTACTTTGATGTTTCTTGCTCAGTGAAAAAAGATGTGAATATGAAAAAAGAATGTGATGCCTGCGGCGGTTCGGGCATGATTAGTTATTTTAAAGGCGTGAGCAGGTTTCTCCTTTCCAGTGAGGAATGTCCTGTTTGCAGTGGCTTGGGCTTTGTTGAGGACCAAAAGAACGCAGACTCTGAAAATAATGGATCAGAATCCAGGGGTAACGTAAATACAGATGATTTTGATTGAGACCAACTGACTGGTCGGTATGAAATTACATTGTTTTTTAGGGAAATTATTAAGCCACATGAATTTGTTCCCCTAGTAAAAGTAAATTGTTTTATGTACAAAATCTTTATTGCTCTGGTAGTTTTAGGGAGTGTTGTTAATTCCTTGATTCTGTAAGACAAGCATGAAATAATGGCTTTTATCTGACTCTTTTTTCTATTCATCTGATTGAACAGAAGATGCTGGAGAAACTGTTTAATATGAAGTGTTTTAAATTATTTACAAGGAGGTAGTCATGAGCAAAACTGAAAACAATTTATGGGAAGCTTTTGCCGGAGAATCGCAGGCTAATCGCAAATATTTGGCCTTTGCTGAAAAAGCTGACAGGGAAGGGTTTGCCCAGGCGGCAAAATTATTTCGCGCAGCTGCCCATGCTGAAACCGTCCATGCCCATTCTCATTTACGCGCTCTTGATGGCGTTGGCAGCACGATTGATAATTTAAAGGAAGCTGTCACTGGTGAAAACCATGAATTTAAAAACATGTATCCCCAGATGATTGAAGATGCCAAAGAAGAGGGGCATAAGGCTGGCGAGAGAAGCTGTACCTATGCCAATGCTGTGGAAAAAATTCACGCTGCATTGTACCAGAAAGCTCTTGATAACTTAGATAATTTGCCGGACGCTGATTATTATGTATGCAAAGTTTGCGGTTATACCTGTGAACATGAAGCGCCAGAAAAATGCCCTGTCTGCTCTGCTAATGCCAATGCATTTGACAAGGTAGACTAAAAAAAGAGCATCAGGCAGAAACGCTTGATTTATGATTTTTCTCAAATTGTACTGGCCCAATCCCGCCCAGGTGAGTCAGTACATTTTACTTCCTGGTACTACAATCAAATGAAGAAGTCTTTCTACTCTGTACATACTGTGAATCCAGTGGTGTATATTCTATGAAATCAATATTATTGCTAATACTCCTGACACTGTTGACAGGATGTGGAACACTGTCACTTACAGGCTCCAATTGCAGGGAACCTGTACTGACCAGTAATATTTGTTCTGTCAGCGTGGATAAAAAACACGATGATAAGGCCATGGTGCATGTTGCCTATGTTCATACAGGTGAATATGGGAAGATGGTCCGTATTGTTGCTTTTGCCATTGGTGAAGGGCGCAAGGATATAGTGGGCAGCGTGGATGATTTTTATGCCTATCCTGGTCGCCACTCAGTTATTATTCCAATCTCTTTTTATGGCCGAAATGATGGGAGAAAACGTACTTATACTACTGATACAATCCGGGTGGAATTTCGCTGGATTGATGAACCTGTAAACCTGTACGGTGGTACATTGATGGCAAGAGACGTTCCTTTTTATACCAACTGGATACAAGACTCAATGTGATGGATGGTGTGATAAATATTAAGAATTGAATTTTTATTTGCCTGCTTGAGCCCAATGTTCACTCTGGATTTTTTCTCCTGTAAAACCATATTTTTATGGCTTCCCTGACAGCATATAAACCATGATCATGGAAATTT
>CAMYOP010000328.1 GCA_947260045.1 uncultured Desulfobulbaceae bacterium | reverse complement strand
CGTATATCCAAAGGCGTCGTAAACGAATAAAATCAGGCTTGGTCTGGTTGAGTATTTCTGCTGTTTTTTTGATATGTTGTCGCCAGTTGTTTTTGCCAGCCAGCCCAAGCAGAATATAGACTGAGAGTTCGATTCCATTTCGGCTCAACCATGTGGAGACCTTTTGTATCATCTCCGTTGATTGCCCTTTTCTGTGAAACTGTAATGTGTCCATGTCGGCAGATTCCATACCGATATGGACTCGGTTGAGACCAGCTTCGGCCAGTTTATGTACGCCATCTTCCTTTATCTTGAAAAGTGTGGAAAACCTGGCATAACAGGTAAGGCGCTCCAGGTTGGGTTTCTTTTGACGCAGGTACTTGGCAATGTGCGTAAAATTATCGAGACCTATTGCAAGTGGGTCGGCATCTCCAAAAAAAGCTGTTTGTATATCAGGTCTACGGGCAAGTAACAGATCGATATCTTGTTCCACTTCAGTAACACTGCGAACAGAAAAGTCAGGTTCACCAAGGTGCGGATATATCCCACAAAACTTACAGCGATTCCAGTTGCATCCTCTGGTGAGGCGGACGAGCATGCTGCGCCACTCACTTGGCGGTCGTATAATAAGTGTTTCAGGTTGCCCTGTGTCAATCACAGGATGATTTTTTTGATAAGTCATTGGCAATTTGATTTTGATACCTCATGAAGGAGAATAAAAAAAGTCTATACAGCGCTGAAAAAAGTTTTAATGCCCTGGAGAAACATTTCAACAGCAAGTGCCGTTAAAATGAGGCCCATCAGATGCTGCAGGGCACTGAGACCCTTTGGACCGAGCATCTTGTCAAGTTTTGCAGAAAGGAGCAGCAGGATGCTCGTAATCGACCATGCTATGAAAAGTGCCAGGAGCCATTCCGGCCAGCGCTCAGGATCTTGACCTGTCAGGAGAAGCACCGTGGCAACTGCTGAAGGACCAGCTATACAAGGAATTGCCAGTGGAACGATCATTGGTTCGCCACCAGGACCAGCCTGAAACATCTCTTCAGCTTTACCAAAAACCATTTTAAGAGCAATCAGGAACAAAATAATACCACCTGCAATGCGCATGGATGGTTCTGAAATATGAAGTGCTTTCAGCAGGTGTGGTCCGGACATGAGGAAAGAGAAGAGAACCAGAAAGGCAATAAGCAGTTCTCGCAGGATAACCCGTTGACGCCTTTCCGGAGGAACATCTTTTAAGACACATAAGAATACAGGTGCGTTGCCAAAAGGGTCCATTACCAGAAAAAGCAAAATAGAGGCAGCAAGGATGGTCATGTTCCTGCTCGCTTGTAAAAAATATGGTTAAACTTCAGGAATTACATTGAACTCTATGATAACAAGTTAATTGTAAAGATTCAGGCTCGATCTGGCAAGGCTGGATGTTGATTTAGATCAGGTCTGCCAATCGTGCCAGTAAATAGCAGAAGAAAATAGGTCAACTCGGAGATGTTGCCTTCAGGTAGAAGCTTGCCATATTGAATCCCATTGCTGTTTGCTGAGCACCACAGGAAAGACCGACAAAGAATTGAAAGCTGTCTGAGTGCAGCGAGTTCTTTCAATTCCGGTCTTTCCGAGGAGCGCAAGAAAGCCCGCAGGGTCAAACAGCACGGCATCCTTTTTTTGGTTCGTTTTTTTGGATGCTCAAAAAAATGAACAAAGATTTAGATATGGAATAATTAAATTTTGCGTCTTCAGGTGCTAGATGCTTTCCTTTGCAGCATAAAAGGTGTTAAATCACAAAATTTTGTTATGTAAAATCAGTTAATAATGTGTCAGGAAGTATTTAAATATACAGTGACCCGAATTATTTCATGTCCTCAACTGCCAATCTATTCAAGGATTCGCACTCCGTCAGTTTGGCCAAGTGCCTTATCAAAAGTAATGGTCTCCAAACAGCCAATATTTTTATTAATCCGAACATTGAGATAATCAGCAAAATCAGCTGTGCCGGAACGAGTTTCTTTTAATGCCTGCCAGACAACCTGGGGTTGGTAAACCTGTAGTTGTCCTGTACGAAGAATCTGTTCAATAACAGCCATACTTTCTTTCCTGGAAACCTTGTAACACCGTTTCAAAACCCAAACCAGTTCACAGATAACAATGTGGTTGATGAAACCAGGGGTATCCCTGGTACAGTTTTTTTCAATAATTTTGGTAGCAAGAGGAGATTGTACATGGTCGTCCTGGGTGATGTAGCGGACAAGAACATTGGTATCAATACCGATCATTTGGAACCGCCCTCTTTTTCAATCGCCTGCTTCATAGACTCAATGGAAACAGGCATTGCAGGTTTTCTGATCATGCCCTTGAGTTTTGTGACGTTTTCACATGCCGGTAAAATGGTCACCACACCCTGTGCGTCTTCCATAAATTCAATCTTGTCTCCAATTTCCAGATGAAACTTATCTCTGATCACTTTAGGGATAGTAACCTGCCCTTTACTCGATAGTGTCGCTGTTGCCATGGGGGCACCTCTTTACTTATTTATGTATTCCTTACTATACAGCAAGGAGTAGGCAAGAGCAAGTAGCCGCCAGTAAACTATCTCATTAGAAATGCCTCCTAGTTTACTATGTTTTATTTAACGGGTTTATTT
>CAMYOP010000327.1 GCA_947260045.1 uncultured Desulfobulbaceae bacterium | reverse complement strand
ATGGACACAGATCAGATTTTTGCTGCCGATGACCTTAATTCAGAGTTAATTTCACCTGCCCTTGCTGACACTTCCGAATTCAGTGGTTTCAGTGAAGAACAGGCTCTTTCCAACCTGGGAGAGGAAGCACCTGAAAAACTTGAAGAAACACTCAATGAATACTTTGACGAAGATGGTCCCATACCAGAACCCCCTGCTGCCAAAATAGATGTTGCCATTCCCAGCGCATCTTTATTGCAACTTGAGGGACATATAGTCAAAATTGCAAACAATCCCACAGTTGATGAATTTGAGAATGGCGCCAAACTGATAGAAACAATACAGGAAACGATTCAAAATTCTTCAAAAGCAGGAATACTTCAATTAATGACCTCAGTCTTCAGTTTGCATAGCCTCCAGGTGGATACACCAATTCGTGGTACCGATGATTTATTACAAGAACTCTATCAGGCAGTGAGCCAGGATAAGGTTGATGCAGATCCTGGTGTACTTGTAGGCGCAATTGAAAAAGTAGCATTATGGCAAAAAAATCTCCTTATAGAGATACTTGAAGCCAAACCGTTACCTGATCAAAAAGTTATGAAGCATACGGTGAGCTCCGAAGTACGGAAAGCCATGTTCAAATTTGAAAATACTCTGAAAGAAGAATTAGAAAAATTCAAAAAAGAATTGAGGGATAAATAACTATAAAAGACTCATTACTGTTTTCGCGGATCAAATGCTTCACGCAGGGCTTCACCTATAAATATAAGTAAAACGAGTGTTCCCACCAGGACCATAAAGGTGGACAAAGAGAGCCACCAAGCTTCTATGTTCCCTTTTCCCTGAGCCAGCAGTTCACCGAGACTTGGTGTGTCTGGCGGCACTCCGAGACCAAGAAAATCAAGACTGGTTAAGGCCAGGATAGCCCCTGACATTCTAAAGGGTAAAAATGTAATGACAGGCGTCATGCCATTTGGCAATAAATGCCTGTACATAATTGTAAAATTCCCCACACCGAGAGCCTTGGCTGCTTTCACATATTCCATATTCCTTCCCTTGAGAAATTCAGCCCGAACATAATCCGACAACCCCATCCAGCCAAACATAGAAAGAAGAATAAGTAACAGGCCGATACTAGGGGAAAAAATAGAGGCAAAGATTATAAGGAGATACAATTCAGGCATTGCACTCCAAATCTCAATGAATCGCTGAAAAACAAGATCAGTCCTTCCCCCGAAGTAGCCCTGGACAGCACCAGCAATAATTCCCAAAAAGGTTCCGCACCCTGTCAGGGCAAAGCCAAAAAGAACTGAGAGACGAAA
The DNA here is from genome assembly GCA_947260045.1 of uncultured Desulfobulbaceae bacterium. Taxonomy (GTDB): domain Bacteria; phylum Desulfobacterota; class Desulfobulbia; order Desulfobulbales; family Desulfobulbaceae; genus CAMYOP01. The sequence goes on along the minus strand of CAMYOP010000327.1, from coordinate 1,378 downwards.
TCCAAATAAAAGACGAGCCAGTACATCACGCCCGCGATCATCAGTACCTAGTAGGTTTACCCTGGTTGGTGGAGAAGGTACTGGTTCATCAATATTCAGATTAATTGAGTTGAAACTATGAGGATTTAAAGGAAAAAAGATCTTATTTCCGTCTGTCCTTAAAATATCCAGGATAAATGAATCCTGATAGTCCGTCTCTGTTTCAAAATCTCCTCCAAAAACTGTTTCAGGATAAGCCTTAAATAGAGGAAAGTACAACTTGCTCTGATAGACAACTAAAAAGGGTTTATCATTACTCAGTACTTCGGCAAAGAGGCTTATAAAAAAAATAATGGAAAAGATAATCAGGCTGTAATAGCCACGCCTGTTTCTTTTAAAACTACGCCAGCGTCTATTGGCCAGACTTTTGCTTTTTTCATTAACCATACAAATTCTGCAACCTATTTATTTTTCTCAAAACTGATTCGAGGATCAACCATTACGTAGCTTAAATCAGAGAGCAGGCGAGAGATAAGACCAATAATCGTGAAAAAATAGAGAGTGCCAAGCACAACGGGATAGTCTCTATTCATCACCGAGGTGTAGGCCAGAAGCCCCATGCCATCAAGGGAAAAAATAGTTTCAATCAGTAAACTGCCCGTAAAAAAAGCAGTAATAAAAGAACCAGGAAACCCTGTAATAATAGGAATAATAGCATTTCTGAAAACATGCTTATAGAGCACCTGATTTTCTGACAATCCTTTTGCCCTGGCAGTAAGAACGTATTGTTTTCGAATTTCTTCAAGAAAACTATTCTTTGTTAACAAGGTCATCACCGCAAGACTTCCGACAGTTGAAGCGGTAACTGGTAAAACCATATGCCATAAATAATCAAGCACTTTTCCCATCATGGAGAGCTCTCCGAAATGGTCGGAAACAAGCCCCCTGAGAGGGAAGATATTGAAAAAACTCCCTCCACCAAACAAGACAATCAAAACAATACCCAGAACAAAACCAGGAATTGCATACCCTATTAGAATTATGGAAGAGGTAAACACATCGAACTTACTGCCATCTTGTATTGCTTTAGAAATACCAAGGGGGATACAGGTAAGGTAGACAATAAAAAAGGACCAGAGGCCGAGCGACATGGAAACTGGCAACTTGGAGACAACAAGACTTGTCACGCTCTTATGATGATAATAGCTGTCGCCAAAATCAAAAACAAGATAGTCTTTCATCATCAGCAAAAAACGCTGCAAAGGAGGTCGATCAAAGCCATACATCTGTTTAAGCTGTTCCAGCCTATCCTCATCAAGCCCCTTATTGCCCTGATAAAGCGTGACACTTGAACTCGAACCCGATTCCCCACCCAGGCCATGTCCTTCTATCTGGGCCA
>CAMYOP010000326.1 GCA_947260045.1 uncultured Desulfobulbaceae bacterium | reverse complement strand
GGGCTAGGCATAATTTTGACCTGGGGGAGGTTTATTACCTTTATTGCCTTTTTTCTGATGATGTTCCTTTATTATTTTTTAGCAAAAAGTGAAGAGAGGAAATGTAAGGATATTTTTGGAAAAGAGTATGATGACTATATTGAAAAAACGTTTTTTTTGTTGCCGGGAGAACGTTTTATTGCTCGGAAATTTGAGTGGCTACATACTTCTTATTCACCTTCTTGGCTAAAAGTCTGTATCTCCTTTTTCCTGGTGATGTCTTTTGCCCTTGGCACTGGATTTATCATAAAAGAATGCAGGTACCATTTTAGATCATCCATACCGATTGTCGAAACAAGTTATGAGTTGTCATCTGAGAAAGGAAAAACAGTTTCTCTTTATATGGTAAAGGGACCAGCGTTACAAGCCGCACCTTCTGAACGTATGCGCTCTGAATTTATGGAAAAATATCTTGAAATGATTATCTCTTCCCAGAAAATAAAAAAGGTGTTGTCAGGCTTAGAGATTGAAAAGGACGATAAACTCCTGGTCTTTTTAACACCAGGGCCAAATTGGTATACACAGCATAGAGATATGCAACTATCCCAATTAAATCTATTTATCTTTGTGCTTGAATCTTCTTTGAAATATACAGGGCATAATTTTAAGGATTTCAGGGAAAACTGGTCAATTTTACAATTGCTGAAAGTTTTTAGCGTCAGCCATGGCAGGATGGCTTCTGGACTTGATCCTGTAGAAGGAATGATCAAACGGGAAGGTCCGATCATCCTTGGGACTGTTTCGGAAAAGTTTAACAAGAGAATGGAAGAAAGAATTAAATTTTTTCTAAGTGGGCTTTAGTATCAATGATTATTGAACTTACCATCCACCTGGATTCACTTGTCGCATATATGAATCCAGATGGTTTCTTTTTTTCGCCCCTTTTACCTGTATTTAGCTTGTAAAAGAATGGGCAGTCTGGATAATGAATATTTTTTTGGAAAAAGACCTCTCTCTAGCCAAATCCTGTTGTCAGATAGATTTCTTTACCCTGCACTGTTTAAAGCCTGGTTCAGGTCTTCCTTGATATCATCAATATGTTCCAAACCAACAGACAGGCGAATGAAATCAATGGGTACTCCTGCTGCTTCCTGTTCTTCAGGGGTGAGTTGGGAGTGTGTCGTTGATGCTGGATGAATAGCGAGGGATTTGGCATCACCAATGTTGGCGAGATGGCTGAACAAACTTAAATTGTTAATAAATTTTTTGCCAGCTTCCAATCCACCCTTAATGCCGAAACCTACTAAGGCACCGTATCCATGATTCAAGTATTTATTGGCAAGCTCGTTTGAAGGATGGGACTTTAAGCCTGGATAAACAACCCAGTTGACCTTGTCATGGTTGCCTAAATATGAAGCAACAGCTGCACCGTTTTCACAGTGACGCTCCATCCGAAGGTGTAAAGTTTCCAGCCCCTGTAAAATTTGGAAACTGTTAAATGGAGAAATACATGCTCCCATGTCCCGTAATAGAATTGTTCTTGCCCGTATAATGTAGCAGGCGTTGTCAACAGCGTCACTCCATACAACTCCACCATAGGAAGGATCAGGGTCGGTGAACATTGGAAATTTTCCAGAGCCAACCCAGTCGAAATTACCACTATCAACAATTATCCCACCGATGCTGGTGCCATGACCACCACAAAATTTAGTCAGTGAGTGGACAATAATGTCGGCATTAAATTCAAATGGTGTGCAAAGGTAAGGGGTGGAAACGGTATTGTCAACAATGAGGGGAATGTTTGCCGCATGAGCAATCTCTGCAATTTTTTTGATATCAGGGATGTCCAGTCTGGGATTCCCAATAGTTTCGATGAAAATGCACTTGGTGTTTTCGTCAATTGCAGCGGCAAAGTTATCGGCATTGGCAGCATCAACAAAAGTGGTGTTAATGCCATATTGTGGTAAAGTATGCAGAAATAAATTATATGTTCCGCCATACAGGCTGGCCGAAGATACTATATTATCTCCAGGGCGACAGATATTTAACATTGCATAGGTAATGGCTGAAGAGCCAGAACTGGTAGCAAGGGCACCAACCCCGCCCTCGAGATACATAAGTCGTTTCTCAAGTACATCTGTGGTTGGGTTCATTATTCTTGTATAAATATTACCAGTGGCTTCTGGTGCAAAGTCGTCCGGTCGCAAGCCATCTTTGTCAAGATTGAGCCGCGGAGCCCATACTTCAGGTTTTAGTGAAAAAAGGGAGGCAGCATCTTCTGTATCTGAAAAGACATAACTTGTTGTCTGGTAGATGGGGACAGCCCGGCTACGGGTAGCTGGGTCAGGGGATTGACCTCCATGCAGGGCGAGGGTCTCAGGTTTCCAGGGCATAGTGTACCTCCTATTGTGCAAGCTGATCGTTATATAAAAAACCTAATACACCTTAACCCGGCCGGATATTTGTGAAAAGTTGAAAGTTTCGATTATTGTCTATTAGTTTAAAGGCGAGTGGTCATTTCTTTTTGAGGAAGCATGATTATCCCAAATATAAATAGTGTAGTTTGGCCCCCGTAACGACAATGTATTCTGCAGGGTCTACTGGATGTATCTTTTTTAACTTGAGACATTCCTGGATGTTACAGCCTTGAAAAAGAGAGTGAGGGCCTCTGTTGCCTTCCCCTGAAAGAAATAATCACTTTGATGGAAGTGCCTATTATTTCCTC
>CAMYOP010000325.1 GCA_947260045.1 uncultured Desulfobulbaceae bacterium | reverse complement strand
TTATAATCCAGTCAATATAGGCACTGTTATAATAGGCAATGCTGGCATTTTTAGTAGCATAGCCCGAGGTGGAAACAGTACCAAAGGCAACACATAAAGAATCAAATACAGGCATTCCTCCCAGATAGAGCAAGAGGACCTGGGTGGCATTGAGTCCGAGATATATCCACCAAAGCCTGATCATGGTATCACGGTTGCGGGCTTTGAACTTTTCCTTGGTTATAGCCTGGCCTGGACTTGATTCAGCCCTGAATAATCTGAGGCCTCCCATACCATGGGGCAAAAAGATGATCGTCAGGGTCAAAAAGCCCATGCCACCCAGCAGGTGTGTCTGGCTGCGCCAGAAGAGAAGTCCATGGGGTACAACTTCAATATTGGTTAGAATTGTAGCGCCGGTGGTCGTATATCCAGACATCATTTCGAAAAAAGCGTCTGTAAAAGATGGAATTGAACCATGGATCATAAAGGGCAGGGCTGAAAAAGAGGATACCAAAAACCACCCAAACACTGCTATAACAATGCCATCTTTAATGCCTAAATTATATTTTTCACGAAAAAACCATCTGACAGACAAGCCAATTCCCAGTGTTATAAGACCCGAATATAGTAGGGGGAATAGATCGTCTTCCTTGTAATACCAGGAGCAGAGTAACGGCAGAGACATGGAACTGCCTGTGACAATCAGGAGAATACCAAGAACATGGGCTATTGATCTGTAATGCATAGATAAAACCAGGCTGTCCGTTATCAACCTGGACCTTTATCCAGATTATTGGACGAAGAGTTATGCCCTCGTAGAAAAATAATAACATGCTTGAGTGAGCACATAGCTATGTCAACCAGTTAAAATGTTGAACTGTCGACAAAGGTCCCTTTTAAAGAGACGGTAATTGAATACAAAATGTAAATAATAATAAAATGCGTGTAAACATGAAAGTGCAACCTGAAAATCTATAATTCAAACTGGTATAAAAGCTAAGAGACAGGTCAGGTGGAATGTCATTTGCATTTAAGAGAAACAGGAGTATCAAACAAGTCTTGAGCTTATGGAGGCTGTGAAAAGTTATATAGATAAAAATGATGGGATAACAGTACTTTAGCTGGTTTATGTTTTGTTGGTCTGTTGGGGTTTCTTTGATTGAGTGAAAAAACTCATCTTACTTTAAAGTAACAGATATCACCAAAACGAAATCCAAGACACGCATGTTACCTCATAGAGGGCGATGATTAAAAACTGCACACACAGAAAATATCAACAGATTAGAGTTTTTATTAATGGCCCGATTATAGAGACTGACAAGGGAGACAGTTTTAATATCATCAGGATTATCACATTTTTATTAGTGAGACAATTTTCATTGAAATTCCACACGTTATCCCTGCTTTTTTTATGTAGCTGCTTGTTTCTATTTCCCCAAGAATCACCCGCAGAATTTAGTCATATTGAGACTTTTCCACAGCTCCAAAGTGATCTCTATCAAAGTTATGAACCCTATTATGACCCTTCAACAGGCTGGTATATCAATAATTATAATCTAGCCAAATATAGTGGTTATCAAGAACTCCTTGAAAAATATAACAGGCATATCCCAAGTGGTTCTGGATTAACAATCTTACAGGCTGAGAGTAACCATACACCTGATACTATTGGTGATGTCAAACATCTTTTTGACTTTGAAGCTTCAAGCAGCCACAGCGAAACAGTTGCAGGAATATTGAGTAGTCCTGAAACCTATTTCCTTCTTTACACTCGATACTCAACTTTTTCTGAAAATTTAAACTCTTTCCATACTGCAGATACAGCTGATTTAAGAATTTTTTTCAATTCAGTATCGAGTAGTAATACTTATCCATTGGCGAGCTATGACAATCAGCCAATTTTACCAGCAAAATTACTTAATATAAGCAACACCAATGGTGGTTCAAGTGCAGATCTGGTCAAACAGTTTGACCAGTTTGTTGAATTAAATGATATGGTAGCATGCACTGCACATAGCTCGCTTATTGAAGGAAACTGGACAACCAGCGGCATGTCATATAACAGTATTGTTGTTGGACAACCCTATACCAACCCTTACGCCTACGATGGCGCTAAAATTAATGACCACGGTTCCCCACGGTTTAAACCTGATATGGTTGCCTATGCAAAAAATTTTGCCACAAGTTATTCCACTCCGCAAGTGTGTTCAGCCGCAGCATTACTGTTGGAGAGGGTAAATGTTGATTCTGACTTAAGCAATGGGTGGAATAGTGTAGCAATTAAAGCAATACTTATGGCTGGTGCAACGCGATTTAATTATAGAATCAGTACCGAATGGGGGGATGGGGTAAGTCAGGCCAGTCTTCCGCTTTTCACAGACGGTGAGTGGGAAAGAGAATCAGATAATCAACCAACTAGCTACAAGTACGGTGCTGGTGCATTAAATATATTAGCAGCGTATTCTATTCTCGACGCTGGTGAGAATGATCCCAGTGATGTGGAAATACTCAGTAACACCGGCTGGGATTTTGCTGATAATGTATTGGAAGCACAAACAAATACTTACCTGTTCACCATAGATGAACTATCGATGTTCTCCAGTGTGCTCACCTGGCATCGCAAGATTGACGAAAGCCTCAATAGTTTTTTACCTGATTTGCAAATAACCATTTTAGATTCAGATGATAACACTGTTGCTTTAAGCGATAATCTCACGTCAAATGTTGAGTTAATAGAAACACAGCTTGTACCAGGTAATTTGCAGATGGTGGTTATCGCCAAATCAGATGGTGGTTTTCCCAG
>CAMYOP010000324.1 GCA_947260045.1 uncultured Desulfobulbaceae bacterium | reverse complement strand
TTGAAAAAAACGAAAGAAGGGGAGTATTCCCCAAGAAATAAGGCAGATAGAAGCCATGATTAAACCTGCGATCAGAAAGCGGTCTGCTATAAAAAGTATAATAGCAGTAAATACTACAATTCGGTACATACTGCTTAAAATACCGAACAGTGACAACCACCAGGCCTCCTTAAGGCTTTGCGCAGGGCTGAAAGAATCCCGGCAACCAAATATATAATGCTCGAGCAAATACTTAAGTTGCAGAAAAGACCGTGAGTGAAGGTTAGGAATATCAAGGATATCGGAAAGGATATAATAACCGTCATAACGCAGCAGTGGATTGGCGTTGAACAATATGGTGGAGACAGAGGCCACAAAAATCATGTTGTAGGCTATGCTGTTGATTATGCCAGGGCCAGTTGCAGCCCAGATCATGACAGCCAGAGCTGCAATGAATAGCTCAAAAATCATGCCAGCAGCTCCAACCAGCGCACGCTGCCAACGACTGCGGAATGACCAGCTTGATGTGGCATCCATATAGGGCAGAGGAGTAAAAATCAGAAACATCACTCCCATGGTGTGTACTTCTCCGCCATACTTTTTGCAGACAATGGCATGGCCGAATTCATGAAATACTTTAACCAAAATAAGGCCTATATAGAGGTATATGAGGTTGTCCGGTGCAAGGATACCCTGGGCTTGCGACACCATTGTATCCATGTGATCAATTGCGATTTTAGCCGATAGCAAAAGAACGACAAGCCACGCAGCACCAGCAAGGGGGGATACTAATAGACGAATTGCAGGCAGCCATTTTCTTAGTAAGTTTTCAGGATCAAAAAGTGGTAAACGGATAAACATTATGGTCTTTAATCGAGACTGCAATTCTCTCTGCTTGCGCTGGCAATATCTCTTGAAAAGCTTGGCACTGTCTGGAGGGAGTTCGTGGTATAAAAGATTGGCAAAATAGAGTTGGGCTAACAGCTGGATTATTTCTTCCTGTCCAGGTGAGGTCTCAGGATTTTTGGCAATGCAGGCCTCCCAGACTTGCTCCACGGTTTGGTCCGGTCTCAGCCGCATCACAAATTCATGGACTTCAGGACGTATGCGAAAAAAATGGTTATTAAAAGGGTCATGAAGGACGTACCATTTTTCACCGCGAAAAAACTGTTTGTGTACCTTTACGGATGCCCGGAGACATATTCTTTGGTCGGCCACATGGTGCCAGGATTCGCTGAATGTCTTTTCTAAACCTGCCATATTACCACCAGAGCAGCATTTGGAAATAATCAGCAGTACGATGGGTGAGAAGCCATAAAGCGTTTCTCTTGCCAGCATTGATTTTAGCAACACCGCTCATACCGGGTCGCCACCACTCCTGTTCTTTTTCAAATGGCTGACAGCGCACCTGGAAGACATTTCCATTTTCTTTGGCCACGGCAACGGGATCAATCCGTTCAATTTTAAAAGGAAATTTCAACTGCGGTTGACTTACAAAAGCCAATTGGCCTTCCATACCCTTTGCCACTTCATGAATATCCTGCTCCTTTAAATCGAGTTCAGCATACATATTTTCGATACGTGCTACCTTGAACAGGATATCACCCTTTTTAACAGGTGCGCCTTGGAGCTCTTTGAGGTCGCCTTCCACTACTATGCCGCTGAAAGCTGATTTCACTTCGGCCTGATTCAAATGATAGCGAATACGTTGGAGTTGCGCCTTTGCCTGCTCCGCCAGGGCCTGGGCAATTTTCATTTCAGCCAGCGCATTTGTTGCCCGGGCTTTTTCAGCCTCTCGTAAGAATTTGATCTGGTTAGCAATTCCGGCCGATTCCTCAAGCAGGAGATCTTCAGTATCGAGAGTGAGAAGGAGATCATCTTCTTCAACCTGTTCTCCAACATCAACCTGAACTTTATCGATATACCCATCAAATGGGGCGGGCAGATATCTGACATTGTCACTCTTGAGGATAAAGGGCGCTTCAATTCGATAGGGAAGTTTTCCAAACATCAGAAAAAGTAATGCCCCACAGGTAAGAATGCCAATGGTTTTGGTTATTGTATGTTCGACCCCAAAGAAGTGGGACAACCCTTTTCTGGCTGCTACTGCTATCTGGGTGACAAACCAGCGATCATTATCCTTCAGGTCTCCCAGTCTTCTGGAAGCGAGATCGCATAAAATCCGTAATCCATTGATTTCATTCTCTGAAAATTGCTCTATCTCTCTTTCACAGGTTAAGATCCCTTTTGGTAAATTATCCAGTCTGATTGGAATTGAGAGTATGGATTTGATATTTTCTTCCCTGACAAACAGTTCATGGTCGCGGATAATTGCAGTCCCATTTGCAGGTGGCGGCCAGAAAATCTCCTCATTCTGGTCCAAGGCCTCTTCCATAGCCGCTTCGAGGGATTTGACAATATCCATTTTTTTTTCGAAGCGCTCCATGTGGCTGATAGCCTGAAGACGAATATAATCCCCCTGTAGCCAACCGAGACTGGCCCTGGAACACTTATAACGGGAAGCAATTTCGTTTACAAAGGTCATGGCAGCTGCCATATACCTTTTTTCTTCATTAAGCAGGACGAGAAGGTCCATGGCCTCGGCAAACTGTTTCGTATCTGTAATTACTTGCTGAGCATCACGGATGCGCTGGTAAACCGCCGGGGTGTCTGTTATCAAGCGTAGACGGTCGACTGCCTTGTCTGCACTACTATCTCTCAACAGAAAAACAGCAACGTTTATACGATCAGGACCGTTGTGTTCAAGCCGGACCCCTAGGACAAGATTCTTGGTTTTTTCATCTTTAATCGCAGCCGTACTTTCCC
>CAMYOP010000323.1 GCA_947260045.1 uncultured Desulfobulbaceae bacterium | reverse complement strand
TTATTACATATCCAAATCCGATATTACGTAAAAAGACAAAGCCTGTTGACACGTTTGGCGATGAATTGAAAGAGCTTGTGGCAGAACTGGTAGAGACCATGTATGCTGCTCCTGGTGCTGGACTGGCTGCAAATCAGATTGGTGTTTCTCTGCAGGTCGTGGTTATTGACATCTCACCCAGCAAAGAGGAAAAGGATTTCCTAGCCTTAATCAACCCCGAGATATTTGACTGTGAAGGTTCTCAGACTGGCGACGAAGGCTGCCTGAGCGTTCTTGATTTCTCCGCAAAGGTAAAACGCTTTCAGAAAATTAAAGTCAAGGTTCAAGACATTGATGGCAAAACAAGAGAATTTGAAGCCGAAGACCATTTTGCCAGAGTTATTCAACATGAAGTAGACCATTTGAACGGTATACTTTTCATAGACCATTTAAGTTCTCTAAAGCGCACTCTTTATAAAAAAAGGCTGAAGAAAGAACTTAAAAATCAGCAGGAAGAAGAAATGGCGGCGATAACGGGTTAATTTTTGTCGAAAACTACCTGGTATCACTTTACTTGAAAAGCTGGTAACCAGACAGTTGAAATAAATCCGTATTCTAATAGTATATAATCCATGATCAAAAATTCATTTAGAATCATATTCATGGGAACTCCGAATTTTGCCGTCCCTGCGCTTGATGCTCTTCATGCTCACGGTGAAAATATCGTTGCGGTTGTTACCCAACCAGACAGGCCTAAAGGGAGAGGAAGGAAGCTCACCCCTTCCCCAGTTAAAAAACTGGCCGGACGATTCGGCATCCCCTTGTTACAGCCCAAAAAACTCAAAGACGGGGATTTCCTGGCCCAGCTTATAACTTTCCAGCCCGACTTGATCATAGTCGCTGCTTACGGCAGAATTCTTCCGGGTAAACTTCTCAATATGCCTCCACTTGGAACAATTAATATTCATGGCTCACTATTACCTAAATACAGAGGAGCAGCCCCTATCCAATGGGCTCTAATTAACGGAGAAACAACAACAGGCGTCACTATCATGCAGATGGATGAAGGACTGGATACCGGTGATATTCTTTTGCAGGAAAAACTCCTCATTGATCAACATGATACAACCGGAACCCTTATGAATAAAATGGCAGAGCTTGGCGGCCATGCACTGATAAAGGCCATTGATTTGCTCCATGATGACAGACTGGTCAGATTCAAACAAGATGATCGACAAGCTACACTCGCCCCGCCACTAACCAAAGAACTTGGAGAAGTGGACTGGAACAAATCTGCCCTTGAGATAAGTTGTCTTGTCCGTGGCCTTGACCCATGGCCTCTCACGTATGTACTTGTTGATGGTAAAAGATTAAAAATATTTTCTCCAAAGGTTATAGATTTCTCTTCTGAATGTTCTTTCATAGAAAAAGAAACTGCTGCCCAAGGGTTGATAATTGAACCAGGCATGCTATGCCGTGCAGATGCTGATGGATTGGTAATCGCCACTGGCAAAGGGTATCTTTTGATCCAAGAAGTCCAGCCAGAGGGAGGTAGGCGGATGCCCGCAGATGCTTACCTCCGAGGTCGTCCGTTGAAGACAGGGACACGACTCATTGCTTAAATCTTTCATCTTTTCTGTTGTATGAATGATCAACCACCACAAAAAACCACAAGAAATGTTCTGATTATATTAGGGATCACGGCCATTGCCTCCTGTTTTTTTCTTTTCTCATATACAGAAATTACATTGGCTCAATTGGTAACATATCTTGAACAAATTCTGGCCAATGGGGACCATATCAGAGATAATGTCCTTGAATATGGTCCTGTTGGTCCTCTGCTGTTTATTATTATACAAATCCTTCAGGTAGTTTTTGCACCGGTTCCAGGGGAAGCAACCGGCGCGCTGGGAGGATACCTTTTTGGTGCATTTCCCGGCTTTATATATTCTTCCGTTGCCTTAACAGTAGGGTCTGGGATAGCTTTTTCAATCGGACATCTCTTCAGAAAAATTATAAGGGCTAGATACCAAGAGACAAAAATCTACAGGACTTTCAATCATCTGGTTCATAAGGGTGAATTTACAATTCCTTTTGTCCTTTTTCTTCTTCCCGGTTTCCCTAAAGATATCCTTTCTTACCTTTTGGGTATGAGTATCATGCCCTTTAAAGTTTTTATCTTTATAGCTGGTATCGCCCGCATCCCGGGAACACTTATGTTATCCTTTCAAGGCGCAAAGGTTTACCAGGAAGAATACTTTCAGCTGCTTCTGCTGCTTGTTGTTTCCATTGCCATTTCAGTGCCATGTTATATTTATAGAAAAAATATCTTGGCCTTCTTGAATCAATCCAACAATAGCCCTGATAATTAACAGAGAAAATCCTATGGACGTGCTTGCAGCAGCCAACAAATCCACAATGACTATTGCCTATGCAGATTGTTTTTCCGGGATTAGCGGCAATATGTTTTTAGGCGCACTTCTTGATTGTGGCCTGCCGGAAAATCTGCTCTTGGATGAATTATCAAAGCTACAAGAAATTGAATTCAAACTCCTTGTACAATCCCAAAATGAATATGGAATAAAATCCACAAAAGTTGGAGTAAAGGCTGCCGGTAACCAAACACCAAGAAAATGGTCAGAAATAAAAACGCTCTTACAACAAAGCAATTTGAAAAATACGATTAAAGAGTCATCTCTTTCCGCCTTCAAACTGATTGCCAAGGCTGAGGCTAAGGTCCATGGTTGCCGGCTGGAAGACGTTCATTTTCATGAAGTTGGAGCAGTTGATACAATAGTAGACATCGTTGGTACTGTTACCGGCCTTA
>CAMYOP010000322.1 GCA_947260045.1 uncultured Desulfobulbaceae bacterium | reverse complement strand
TACTCTCTCAATAAAAAAATCGAAGAACTTACCGGCTGGTCACAAGATGAGCTTTTAAAGAGCCCCTGCAGCTCTTTTTTTGGAGACAGTCTTTGTGGTAAGACCAACCTGGTTCGCAATTGTCTCAAGCATGGGGAGATAATAAAAAATCAGGTGATGTTGTTTACCAAAAAAGACGGCTCCATTATCCCCCTGATGATTGATATCAGTCCTGTCATTGACAAAACCGATGCTATCACCGCTTGCCTTGTCATCCTGCGTGAAGATTCCAACGCTGTATGGGCTTCAATGGTTCTTGAATCCCTTGCCGATGGAGTATTTACTGTAAATAAAAGTTGGGAAATAACCTCTTTTAACAGAGCAGCAGAACTTATTACAGGCTGGAAAGAAACGGATGTTCTTGGAAAATCCTGCAGTGAAGTTTTCCACGCATCCATTTGCGGAAAAAGTTGCAGCATTGCAGAATCCATTTATACCGGACAACCCATCTTCAACCGCTCAATTACCATACAGGACAAACGCGGCGAATTACTACCCGTCTCGATAAGTGCATCACCGCTTACCGACCTGGAGGGAAACATTATTGGCGGAGTAGAGTCTTTCAGGGACCTTGCCTCTATCCAGAACACTCCTAAACAACTCTCGCACAAACATTCTTTTGACCAGATTATTTCCAAAAATGAAGCCATGCAGCGTCTTTTTCAACTTATTCCGGAGATTGCAGCCAGCCCATCGACAGTTTTGGTCCTTGGTGAAAGTGGTACGGGAAAAGAGCTTGCAGCAAATGCCCTACACAAAGGAAGCGAGCGTAAAGACAAACCATTTATTGCCGTCAACTGTGGGGCACTGCCCGAGTCACTCCTTGAGTCAGAACTTTTTGGTTACAAAGCCGGTGCATTTACAGACGCGCGCAAAGACAAGGAAGGCAGGTTTGCCATCGCAGAGGGTGGCACACTTTTTTTAGATGAAATAGGGGACATCCCACCAGGGGTCCAAACAAAACTTCTCCGGGTACTCCAGGAAAAAATTTACGAACCCCTTGGCTCCAACAGCCCAGTTTTTGCAGATGTTCGCATCATCACAGCAACCAACCGCAATCTTGGTGAAATGGTTCAAAAAGGCCTTTTTCGCGAGGATCTTTTCTATCGACTGAGCGTCGTCAAAATAACTCTTCCTCCACTTCGACAACGAAAAGAAGACATCCCTTTACTCATTGATTATTTCATTGAAAAATATTCCAGACAACAGGGTAAAGATATTGTAGGTATCACCAATTCTGCACTCAATATTTTAATGCGCTATGAATTTCCTGGAAATATCAGAGAACTTGAAAACATTATAGAGTTTGCTTTTATTCTTTGCGATGGCTCCTTTATTGAGCCAAAACACCTGCCCGATCCTTTTCAAACAGAAGTGGCGAAGAAAATCGAAGGGGGACCCAAAGAAAACAATAAAATTCAAACACTGGAAGAAGTAGAAAAGCACCTTATTTTTCAGGCACTAGAGAGGAATCACTGGAAAAAAATGGCTACCAGCAGAGAACTTGGTGTTTCCAAAGACACCCTGCGCCGAAAAATTGCAAAATATGGACTGGAAAGCTTTGCCGATAGAAATCTATCCGGGTGACGAAATCCATCTCAGCCGCTTAATTTACATCGTACCATTTCACCAAAGAGCAAAAAAAAAGCCGCCTGGAATAACCTTTCCAAGCGGCTTTAAAACAATAACTGTTTGTAACTTTCTCTAGTTCAATCCAAGCTGTTTTTTCATCATGTAGCTCTTTTTCAAACTGCACGCTTCCAATTTTTCAGCCAGACGACATTGGAACTGCCCGCGTTTTTCATATAACCCGCCGATGCAGCCTTTCTGAATTTAACCAGATAATTGTCGCTTTTTTTTTTGGGCCACCTTCTTGCGCTTATCCTTGTCAGCCTCTTTAGCCTCTTTGGCCGCCACATCATCCCCAACAGCGTGGAGTGTTTTTGGCATGGCCCTGTCAACACAGGCTTTACAATTTTCATACACTTCGGGTGGACACTCAGCTATATCCCAGCAAGGAGCAAGCTGTAATAATTTTTTCAACCCTGGAATACTGATCCCTTCATCATGAATAAGTGAACGAAGGCATCCAATCCAGTGGATATCATTGGCAGAAAACATTCGGCGTGAGCCCACATGGGTAGGCTCAATAAGCCCTTCAGCCTCGTAAATTCTAAGGGTACGCGGATGAACGTTGACCAGCTTGGCCGCAACACCAATAGGATAAACCGGTGTATCTGGATGCATTGGTTTAATTTCGGACTTTTTTCTGGCCATGGTGTTCTCCTTCCTTATTAACTGGTAATTTGCCTTAAGAGAGAGCAGGTTAGAAGCCCCTGCTCTCTTTTCAGAAACATCTCTTAATGATCTTCAGACAAATGTCCCCGGAAAAGGCGCTCACCCATGAGGAAGAGCATAACACACAGGGCGATACCAGCTATTGTGACCATCCACTCATGCAGCGTTGGAGAATATGGAAACAGATGAGGCTGCCCTACAATATTTTGACCATGAAGGTGTGGAACAATCATACCGACCACAACCAGGTCGTAGCGCATGTAGAAAATACCAACAATACTGGAGGCAGAAGCCAAGAACAGAGCTGTTATATTTTTTGCACGCACAGCAAGGATAATCAGGAATGGGATAACAAGACCCATAGCTACTTCACCAATCCAGAAATTCAAAGCAAATGGACCTGTAAGGATGGCCTGCATTGCTTCATATTTTCCTGGAGGTTGACCTGCAACACCTGAGAGAATTTTCCAGGTGGTGAAGAACATA
>CAMYOP010000321.1 GCA_947260045.1 uncultured Desulfobulbaceae bacterium | reverse complement strand
CGATGATGCGCTGTATCAAGCCAAAGAAAACGGGCGTAATCAGGCCAGACATTAAGTCAGTTTGAGAATTGCCCCGGTTTGCGAGAATACAAGAATCATCGATTGTTCAGTTTTTCCCAGGCTTGAGCTTTTGTCAGGTCGACAATGCTTACTAGAGCCTGCAGCGTTTGACTTTTTAAATTCAGACGCTCAGATTTTTTTTCCCAATTAGAAATTGTGGTACTACTCACGCCAACCAGTTGGGCAAACTGTGAATAGTTCATTGCGAAACGTTTTCGAAGACGAATTATAGTTTTGCCCGTTGGCCTGATGTTCTTGTGTTTTACAGTCCTCCCTTTCTTTTTTACTGCTTTTTTGACAGGATTATCACGTGTATTTTCTGGAATGGTTTCATCCAGATCAATGCCAAAGACATTGCCAAGATCGCCTTTAAGCTGGCGTCTCCTGGTGTGATGTTCTTTGCTCCGAGTCGTAGGAATTTTGATATCAGTGATTAAATCAGTATGATCAACCCCCCTGAGTAGAAATAAAAGTTCAGGATCTTCATCCAGGCGCGCACCCACGCCGTATAATACTGCAGCAAGATGTTTGCACAAAAGTGCCCAATCCGGACAATTACAGTCAAGTTTTATTTCATCAGAGAGAGGGAACAGGCCTTCTGTTGGATGAGTGACCACATCCATCACCCGGTCAGACAATTTTCCCTGCAATAATTCCAGCATTGTTCCAATTTGGCCTGAACACTGTTGTTGAATTTTTTTCCATTTCTTGTCAGCAAGTGATTGGATTTTAATGGTGATATTATAAAATTCTGAGCCACTGACAATGGCTTCGATTTTTCCCTTATGAATTTTTAAATGGCAGACAGAGCCATTGCGCACATAAGTACGGCCTCGTGGTAAGCGATTTGAGTAATCACTAAACTGCTCAAGATGTTTGCACCAGCCTTTACCCCAAAAGGTTTTTGCAATCGTTTTACCTTCAATGAGAATCGGCTGGATGTCCTTGCCTTTTTTTTTCAGTTTTGCCATCTTTTTTAGTGCCTTTGCTCGTCGCTGTGCGACAGGAACATAGGGAGGCCAACCACCATAAGACATAATACTCTCCGTTTAAAGCATTTATGTTAGTAGATTAGAGCTGAACTTGATTGACATCGAGAGTGACTAAATCTAACAACTCTTGATCATTCATTTCAGTGAGTAGTTTTGTACTACTCTCATCTGACACGTTATTTTCTAATAAATCATTAGCCAAAGCCGTTTTTTCACTGATCAAAGCATCGATTTTTTCTTCTACCGTGCCTTTACAGACAAATTTATGAACCAGAACATTCTTTTTTTGGCCAATACGAAAAGCGCGGTCGGTTGCCTGATTCTCTACTGCCGGATTCCACCATCGATCAAAATGAATCACATGTGACGCTGCGGTAAGATTAAGTCCCGTTCCACCTGCTTTGATGGAAAGCACAAAAAAGGGTGGGCCCTCTTCCTGTTGAAACTGATCGACCATTTTTTTTCGTTTTTTAATGGCGGTACCACCGTGTAAGATCAAACCGGGTTGACCAAAACATTCAGTTAAAAATGCCCCCAGTGGTTCAGTCATCTCACGAAATTGAGTGAAAATTAATACTTTTTCCTGACGTGACGCAATTTCTTCACAGATTTCTGCCAATCGGGAAAACTTGCCACTTTCCTTGGCCATACTTTTCGTCAGATATTGACCATCACCGCTCAATTGTGATGGGTGATTACAAATTTGCTTAAAGCGTAGGAGATAGGACAGTACCAGTCCTCGTCGTTGAATACCATCCAGACCTTGCAAGGCGTCAGATAAATTCTGCACGGATTTATTATAAAGTGAGGCTTGTTTCTTACTTAATTGACAGAAGGCATAGACTTCTGTTTTATCGGGCAAATCACTGATAATTGATTTATCTGTTTTAAGCCTGCGTAAAATATAAGGCTGTACCAGATTGCGTAATGGTGCATATTGATGATTTTTTCTGGCTTCTAAAGCCTGGGTAAATTTCTTGAATTTTGTTGCGGACCCTAATAGGCCAGGACAAATAAAATCAAACAAGGACCATAAATCAGAGAGCTTGTTTTCTACGGGGGTACCGGTCAGAGCTATTCTGGATTGAGCTTTAATTTGCTTAACCGTTTTAGTTTGACGGGTATTTGGGTTTTTTATGGCCTGAGCTTCATCTAACACCAGTAACTGCCAGTCCTGCTCAACTAACCAGGATTGCCTTAACAACATGCCATAGGTAGTGATAACCAGATCTTTGTTGCTGATTTTAGCAATTGCCGCGGCACTTGTTGTCATCTTCTGAAACGCTTCTTTTGAAAGCACAGACGGGTGGACAAACAAATAGTTCAGAGAAGGAGCGAATTTATCCAGTTCATCTTTCCAGTTGCCTAAAAGCGAGGCGGGTAACACTAATAGGGAAGGTAAAGAAGCAGGCGAAGAAACATTTTTTTTCTTGATTATCAATAATAATGAAATAATCTGGATGGTCTTACCCAAACCCATATCATCGGCCAGACAAGCGCCCAGGCCGAGCTGGGTTAATTGATTTAACCATTGGACGCCAGTCATCTGGTAGCTTCTCAAGTCAGCCTTGAGCGCCTTTCCGGGCTGCGCGGCTTTAATGGCTTCTGGTTGACGTAATTGCTTAAGAAGCTGACTTAATCCTTTGCCCGCATTGACAAAAGCCCATTCCCTCTCTTCATTATTCATGGCCTGGGTATTCAAATCAGCCGAGGCTCCAGCCAGTAAACGCATTCCTTCGACAAATGAAACACCTTCCTGACCAAACTCCTGTTCAAGGG
>CAMYOP010000320.1 GCA_947260045.1 uncultured Desulfobulbaceae bacterium | reverse complement strand
GAGGTCGCAGAGGTTGCACCTCTTCCCCAGATAAACAACTATCTGATTCTGATATTTCAACTTGCTGGTCATGAAATTGGCCTGCTTGCTACCAGGCCTGTAAATTCAGTTGAAATTGCCATGTCCAGCGATAATCTCAGTCACCGTCAACCAGCTATCATGGGCTCTGTTATTATTGATTCAAAAACAACGTACCTTGTCGATATATATAAGTTTATCAAGATTCTTCATCCGGAATGGCTGCAAGTAAGCCAAGAAGTCACTGATATCCAGAGCGTTACCATACTCTTTGCTGAAGATTCTGTCTTTTTTCGGGAGCAGGTTTCAAAATTTATGGACGAGGAAGGGTTTAAAGTTATTAAAGCCGAAGATGGTGAAGTCGCCTGGCAGCTCTTGCAGCAACATCGCAATGAAATTGATCTTGTGGTCACTGATATTGAAATGCCACGGCTTGATGGTTTTGGTCTGGCAAGAAAGATAAAGCTGGAAAATGATTTTAAAGATTTACCCGTCATTGCTCTGACCACACTGGCAGGAACTGAAGATATAGCCAGGGGTAAGGAGTTAGGTCTTGCAGATTATTTGATTAAACTGGATAAGGGAAATTTAATAGAGTCAATCTTTCGTAACCTAGAGCAGAAAAGGGCAAAAAATGATGGCAATTAAATTTTTCCATTTGGAAGGAGAATGGCCCTAGATGGATTCTTTAACAGCGCAAAAAAATGATATCCATGAATTGCTTGCTTTTACGGTGGGACGAAGGGATTTTAGCGTTGATATCCGTAATACCCAGGGAATACATCGTTATACCTCCCCGACGCGTGTATACAGGGCTGCCAGTTGTGTACGTGGAATAATCAACCTGCGTGGTCAGGTGGTGACGGTTCTTGACTTGAGCGTGAAGTTAGGGGGTAAGTTTAGCACAATACATCCTAAAAGCCGGATAATTATTGTTCGGGAACACAAGGAGGATATCGGTCTCCTGGTTGATAGCATCATTGACGTAATTCAGGTGGAGAACGGGAGTGTTGAAGCCCCGCCTGCAAACCTTGGTGGTTTGTTAGGGACCTTATTCTCAGGTGTTTACAGAGAAGAGAATACGTCTATCGGTATACTCGATGTCGCAGCAATTATTACTACTGATATAGCAGGTAATCTTCCTGGTACATAAAAGAATATTAAATCTCCTTAAGGATCTTATCTGCCAGGTTATCCAGATCCACAGTTTTTTGGCTGAGTTTGTTTGAACTCTCTGATATATCACGGGTTTTATTTTTAATTTCACGGGTTGATTTGGCAATTTCACTGGAAGAGATGGTACTGTTTGCCATATTCTGATTCACCTCTCTGATTCCTTCCGATGATTGCTGTATATTAATGGATATCTCCTTGGTGGTAACTGATTGTTCATCGACGGCTGAGGCAATGGTTGTCACGGTTTCGTTCACATCATTGATGACATTACTGATATTTCCGATCTCGGCAAGGGTTGACTCGGTTCTTTCCTGGATACCATCTATCTTCACCTGGATTTCATCGGTTGCCTCTGAGGTTTTTTTCGCAAGTTCCTTAATTTCGTTGGCAACAACAGCAAAACCTTTTCCGGCCTCTCCTGCACGGGCTGCTTCAATGGTGGCATTCAGGGCCAGAAGATTAGTCTGGTCTGAGATTTCAGCTATTGTTTCAGTTATTTCTGTGATTTCCTGAGCAGCCTTACTAAACTCCTCCATCCTGCCAGAGGTGATTTTGGTCTGGGAAACAGCAGCTCCTGTAATATGTTCAGCTTTTACCGTATTATCAGCAATTTCATTGATTGTGTGAGACATCTCACCTGTTGAGGTGGCAATAAAATCCATGTTGGTTGCCACCTGTTCTGTGGCTGCAGATACCGATTCCATATTGGCACTGACCACTGTTGCCTCGCTTGCAACTGAATCTGAGCTTTCCGATACATCATTTACAGCATTTGAGAGGGAACTGGAAATTTCTTTTAACTCGCCGGAGGAGAGTTTAAGGGCTTCCATATTGTGTTCAAGGTGTCGACGAATCGCCTTAAATAGAAAATACTCGAACCCAACAATCAAAAAGAGAATCAGGATTATATTTATAAGCGTAATTTTGTTAGTCAGGTCTAATCTCTCTTTTAATTTATCTCCATTAAAAAGTACTTTGTTCTGGGCAGTAATAATATCACGATTTACTTTCTCTGTTGTTTTATCCAGTTCCATGCGCACAGAGGTGACTATAGCTATCAGCTCTTCGGCAGCCGCTTCGGAATCTGCACCAATTTCTGCCAACTGGGTCGGAGATTTTATGGTAACCAGTTCATTGGCAATATCATTGATTATGTTGACATTGCCTTTCAGGTGTTCATACAGTTTCTGTGATAAGGACGGTGGCCAGAGGTCTTCGATATCTTTCTGATGCGCATTAAGTTCACGCAAGGTGTTTCCAATGGGTCCGGAAGCGGTAGGATCAATAAATGCAAAATGGATGATTTCGCGTTGCATTTTTTGGGCGGTTAATTGCTGCTTGGAGACCAGGTCACGAAAGGGAAGCTCCTTGGCAAAGAAATTATTCACAAGGTTGGAGAGATTATGTATTTCCTTATCGTTTTGCTGGTTATGAATTCGGCCTTTTTGAATGGAGCTGAAGGTTACAATGCCGCCTATGGCAAGCACCAGGGCCAAAAGAAAAATATTTATATACATCATCTTCTGCAGGGTATGTTTTTTCAGGTATGATGTTTGGGATACTTTTTCTTGCTGGTTGATGCTCACGAAACTCTCCTTACATTCAGGCCAATTGACGAAATATTGAGAAAAACAGGGAAATATATTTT
>CAMYOP010000319.1 GCA_947260045.1 uncultured Desulfobulbaceae bacterium | reverse complement strand
GTGTTCGGGTCTTTTGAACGCTGCCCAGAAAGCAGCGCCACCGACATAAAATATTCATCCCAGGAGAGATAATCGGTTCGTTTTCCAATCATTATGAAGTGCTCCTTTTATGGTGTCGTCTCCGTTTTCGCCAATCATCTGCACCTGTAACTTTATCAACAAAACGTTTAATAGCCTGAAAATATAAAATACCACCAACAGCAATAAGAGAATTATGATCTGCCCCAGGTACGATCTGCAGTTCTTTACTTTTAGCAGCGCAGGCAGCATGAAGGGCTTCGGCTTGCCAGACTTCAATAAGGGTATCATTTTGCCCATGCAGAATAAAGGTGGGAGTCTTGACTTTGGAGATTTTTTCTTCGTTTTGAAAACCATCTTCTTCCGTCAGGCCCAAGGCTTCTGGATTAAGCCCCAAGGTTTTGGCAAGGGGAATTGTTCGGGCAAAACCACTCTCAATTACAATGCCTTTGATCTGGTCGGCAAATTCTACAGCAAGGTCAATTGCAACAGAACTGCCCATGGACCTGCCCATAATTATAATGTCACCGCTATAATCGTTCTCCTGCAGCCAGGTAATTGTCTTTTGAAGAATTACCCGTCCATCTTCGATCAAGGCTGAAGTGGTTGGGGTGCCTGTACTCCAACCATATCCACGATAGTCGGTCACCAGGAAATTAATACCCTGATGGGTGTACATTGGAGCTATATCATTGTAATCATCTACGATTTCGCCATTACCATGAAAAAATAATAAAACAGGTGCCTGTTTGTCTGCTGTGAATAAGCGACAGCCTAATGTCACATCTTCTGCAACTGTAAAATCTATATTCTGAGAACTTTCAGGCACAGATCCAGTTGAAGATTTTCGGGGATGAAAGAGATAGGCAAGGATTTCAGGGCGATCTAAATGACTTAGCATAGTATTTATATTCCAATATGTTTTTAGCTGATTTTCTGCGATACCAAGAAAGAAGCAGGTGGCAGAAATAATCTTTCCCAGAGTCTAGAAAAATGAAAACTCTCTGCCTGAGGAAGGAGAAGTGCGTTCAAGTTTCTAAGAAAAAAGGAAATAATAATCATTTCCTTGTGCTCTTTAGTGCCGCGAGTTGCCAAGGTAATGACAGTTATTTGAAAAAAGAGCATGTTATGGGACTGTTAAGAAAAACCTATACAGTAGTATAATTGAGCGCATTCGTCAATTCATTAGACTATGAGTCTTCAGTGTAACGTACTGTTATGATGTTATTTTTTTGGTATATACCCTGGTTTTAAAGGTCAGCTCTGAAAACAGCTTCTATCCTGTTGGCCACCGTTTTTTTGAAAGACCCAGCAACTGGGTCGCCTGTACTGCTATCTCTTCAATTGATTTTCCTCCCGAATCAACCACTTGTATACCAGCTTTTCCGAACATTTGTTGGGCCTGCTGTAACTCAATAGAACAGGTGGATATTTTGGCGTAGCTGGAACCTTTGTATCTCTGCTCACGTATTTTATGCAGGGTCTCAGGAGTAGTGGTCAGGCCGATAACCTTTTTACGATTCCTCAGGATATCTTTTGGGAGCTGAAAGCTGTCAAGGTGATCTTCTGTCAACGGGAAGTTCGCTGCCTTAAATCCCATCTGGGTTGCAAGATAGACACTTACGGGAGTTTTACCTGACCTGGAAACACCAACAAGAATAATATCTGCCTTATCATACTCCCAGGTCTTTACCCCATCATCGTGTTCAAGGCTGTAGTGAATGGCATCGACCCTGGTGGCAAGGGACACGTCTGTAACTTGTCTTGAAAATCCAGGTTCCCGAAGAGCTTTTGTTTCCAGGCACTGTTCCAACTGCTCAAGAAAGCCACCAAAGACATCAATAAACTCAACCTGTGGGGAGTTTATAATATTACGGACTTCTTCATGAGTTATTGTGCAGAACACAATGGGTAATCTGCCGCCTGAGTTTGATAAGATGAAATCAATAGCCTTTTGAGCGTCCTGGGTTGTTCTGACAAAAGGAATTTTTTCCTCATTAAAGCTGACTTCATGAAACTGACATAAGATAGCCTGACCCATATCTTCTGCCAGAATGGCAGTAGAGTCAGAAACATAATAAACGTCTTTGGAGTTCCACATTGGTATTTAGTCCTTGTAGCTATGATGTAATATCTCGGAACGTGTCATGTTACTTACGCTTATGGCAAAAGAGACAGCGGTATTTTGGCGGATGGGTTTCTGGGAGAGGATACACACCTTTTTCGCCATGACAGTCGCCACAGAATTTTTCAGCTGCCTTTTTTTTCATTTCAACAAAGCGGAGGTGATCTTCATCATGAGGAATTTTCCTGGTGGTCTCAGGAGGAGCATTCCATAGAAAAAGAAAAATTCCAGCACACACGGCAATAAAAAGGATGTTGAAGAGAATAATTTTAAGTTTTTTATCCATTATGGTTCCTATATGTAATTATTTAATCAGCCATCTCCAATGAATGGAAGTTGATGAATTTTAATTTAAGGGCAACAACAAGACTCTCCGTAAGTAACCTGCTTAGGATTTTACTCCGCGCAGAAAGGTGTATGATCTTATTGTGCTTATTTTGTTTTTGTACCATCCTGTCTATTTCATATGCAGGGTATTTGGGATCCAGGATTTTTTTGGCAATAGCCTCTCCTGAAATAATTGCAGGATAAATACCTTCACCTGTTAATCCAGAGGCAAATCCCGCAGCATCTCCTGCCAACCAGATATTGCCAAAATGATATCCGCGATAGTCAAAATTGATCAGTTCAGCCTTGCCTTTATGAGTTCTCAGGTCATATCCTTTCTTTTGAGCCCAGGCAATCAGATTTCTTTTTAACTCTGTTGGCGAAAGATCTC